>NZ_MKJW01000078.1:0-65826 GCF_001942375.1 Kocuria sp. CNJ-770 | reverse complement strand
AGCGGGGCAGCCGCAGCTCCTCCTGCTTGCGGGTCAGGAACCACACCGTGGTGCACAGGGCGGCCACGAGCACCAGGGCCGGGACGACGCCGGCCATGAACAGCGCCCCGACCGAGACCCCGGCGGTCACCGCGTAGATGATCGCGGGGATGCTCGGCGGGATCATCGGGGCGATGAGGCTCGAGGCCCCGGTCACCCCGAGGGCGAACTCCGGCTTGTAGCCGCGCTGGACCATGGCCGGCACCTGCACCCGGCCCATGGCCGCGGCATCGGCGATCGCCGCGCCGCTCATCCAGGAGAAGCCGAAGCTGGTGGCAACGTTGACGTAGCCGAGGCTGCCGCGCAGGTGCCCGATGGCCGCCACGGCGGCGTCGTAGAGCTTGTCGGTGACCCCGGAGACGTTGGCGAGGTTGCCCAGCAGGATGAACATCGGCACGGCCAGGATCGCGAAACTGTCCACCCCGGAGACCGTCTGCTGGACCGCGGTGCCCATGTCCAGGGCCGGGTCCGAGATCACGTAGACCAGGGACGGGATCAGCAGCGCGAAGGACACGGGCACGCGCAGGGCCAGCAGCAGCAGCAGACCGATCAGCATCAGGAGAAGAGTCATGGGTCCTACACCGCTTCCCGCTCGAGGTTTTCCATGGCCTCCGGCACCAGCTCCGGGTGCCGGATGTTCAGATAGACGTGCAGCACGGCGTGCAGGCAGATCAGCCCGAAGCCCACCACCGCCGAGGCGTAGACCATGCTCATGGGCAGGGAGGTGGCCGGAGCGGCCAGCCGGGCCGCGCCGGCGGCGAAGCCTGCGCCGGCCCAGGTCATGACCCCGGAGGCCAGGACCACCATGATCAGGGCGAAGGTGTCCATCAGGATCCCGCCCTTCCGGCCGAGCTTGCTGGCCACCAGGTCCACGGCGATGTGGATGCGCCGGGCCATCACGAACCCGGCCGAGACGAACGCGAACCACAGCAGCGCGAACCGGGCGAGCTCCTCGGTCCAGGTGAACGGGCTGTTGAAGACGTAGCGGCTGACCACCTGCAGGATGATCAGGCCCAGCGTGGCCACCAGGAAGGTGCAGGAGGCCACGCGCTCGGTCACCACGAGGTAGCGGTAGACCCTGCTGCGCTGCTCCAGGTAGTCGGGCTCGTCCGGCTCCTGCGGCACGTGCAGCCCCGAGGCGAGGTTGTGCTCGTGCGGCGGGGTGAGGTCCGCCTCGGCGCGCTCACTCACTGACGGTCCTTGATCTGCTGGTAGAGGTCGCCCCAGGGCTGCTCGAGCATGGCCTCCTCGGCGGCGGCGGCGAAGGACTCCCGGTCGACGTTCTCGTTGACCTGGATCCCGTCGCCGTTCTTCCACTCCTCCAGCACGGACTGCTCCTGCTCCTCGATGCACTGGCGGGTGGCGTCCGCCGCGGCGCCCATCGCCGAGTCCAGCGCGGTGCGCTCCTCCTCGGTGAGGTCCTCGTAGACGGAGCGTCCGGTGGTGATCTGCACGCCCTGGATCATGTGCCCGGTGAGGTTGATGTAGTCCTGGACCTCGTTGAACTTCGCCGTGGCGATGGTCGGGATCGGGTTCTCCTGGGCGTCGATCACGCCCTGCTGCAGGGCCAGGTACACCTCGTCCAGCGCCATGGGGGTGGCGGTGCCGCCCATGGCCTTGATGTTCTCCAGGTACAGCGGGGCGTTGGGGGTGCGGATCTTCAGCCCCTGGAAGTCGTCCGCGGTGGCGATCTCCTTGTTGGCGGTGACGTGCCGGGTGCCGTAGTACCAGCTGGAGAGCACCTTGAGGTCGGCGGACTCGTAGAGGTCGTCGAACACCGACTTCATGGTGTCCCCCTCCACCGTTTCCACGAAGTGGTCGACGTCCTCGAAGAGGTAGGCCGCGTCCAGGACCTCGGCGGGCTTGTGCCAGACGCCCAGGAAGGACGGGCCGGCGATGGCCATGTCGAGGCTGCCGTTGGCCACCTGCTCGAGGGACTCGGCCTCGTTGCCGAGCTGGGCGGCCGGGAAGCTGTCGATCTGCAGACCGCTGCCCTGCAGCTCCTCCTTGAGCGTGCTGACGCCGCACTCCTCGACCGGGTGGCCGGCGTCGTAGACGTGGGCGAGCCGCAGCGTCTTGGCGTCGGGGTCGGCCGCGGCCACGGTGCTGCGGTCCACCGGCTCCCCGACGCCGCAGCCGGTGAGGAGCAGGGTCGCGGTGGCGGCGACGCCGAGGGCGGCCGCCGTGCCGCGGCGGGCGGTGATCGAGCGGCTGAGCGAGGTCTTGCGGGTCATGGCTGGGTCCTTTCGGAGACGGTCGGTGCTGAGGTGGGGACGGGGTGGACGGGATCGAGGTCGAGGCGGGCGGCGAGCTCGGCCAGCTGCTCCGCGGTGGACGCGGGGAGGGCGACGACGGCGGCGTGCTCCTGCTCGCGGAGGCGTTCCGGGTCGCCCGGCGCCAGGACGGGGCGGCCCCCGGGGCCGGAGCCGCGGACGCGGTCCTGCAGGGTCCGGACCCGCGCCTGTGTGTGCTCCCGGCCGCCGAAGGCGGCGGTGTCGAGGCCGATCAGCAGGTGCCCGTTGTTCATCCGCGAGGCGGGGTTGGACCAGATGTCCACGGTCTCGAAGGCGTAGGTGGCGTCCGTCAGGGAGGCGGAGAAGGCCTCGAGCAGCACGGACACGGCGGATCCCTTGTGCCCGCCGAAGGGGATCATGGACCCTGCGGCCGCGGCCACGGGGTCCGTGGTCGGCCGGCCCTCGGTGTCGACGGCCCACCCCTCTGGCAGCTGGGTGCCCTCGTTGCGGGCCGCGATCACCTTGCCGTAGGCGCCGTTGCTGGTGGCGAGATCGGCGGTCAGCGGCCACTCCCCGGCGCTGGGCGCGCCCAGGGTGAGCGGGTTGGTGCCCAGGACCTTCTCGGTGCCGCCGTGCGGGGCCACCACGGGGCCCGTGGTGGAGGTGAGCACGGTCAGGAAGCCGGCGGCGGCCAGTTGGTCGCTCCAGAAGGCGCCGGCGCCGTAGTGGCTGCTGTTGCTGACGGCCACGGCGGCGATGCCGTGGGCGGCGCCGCGCTCCAGGACGTAGTCCACGGCCGCCTGCATGGCCACCTGGCCCAGCGCCGCGTCGGCGTCCAGGGCGGCGACGGACCCGGTGTCGCGGGTCCAGGTCAGAGCCGGAGCGGCGTTGATCCCGCCCTGCCGGAGCGCGTCGGCGTAGAGCGGCAGCCGGAGCAGGCCGTGGGAGTAGATGCCCCGCTGGTCCGCCTGCACCAACGACCGCGCGGTCAGGTCGGCATCGGCCTCCGGCACGTCGTGCGCCACGAGAACCTGGGAAGCCAGGCGGATGAGGCCCTGGACGTCGAACTCCGCGGATGCGGTCATCGTCACCCTCCTTGAATATATGGATTGGCTGGATCCTATATGTGATCTGCGTCATGGGCAATGGCGTGACGAGGACACGGAGCTCGCCGGTCCGTGGTCACGTTCGCCGACTCGGGATACACCGAGCCGTTGACCACTCCTCGAGGCCTATATAGGATTCGAACCATTCCTACAGGACATGTGCCGTGGATCACAAGAGCCCGACGGCAATCCATGCCTGGACCGACTGCCAGAGAGGCCCGCACCATGCAGGCAGCCACCTACACCGGCAACCGCACCGTGGAGATCGCCACCGTCGACGAGCACCCGCCCGGAGCCGGCGAGGTCCAGATCGAGGTGGCCTACACCGGCATCTGCGGCACCGACCTGCACGTGCTGCACGGCAGCATGGACGCCCGGGTCACCCTGCCCGCGGTCATCGGGCACGAGATGTCCGGGCGGATCGCAGCGGTCGGCGACGGGGTCGAGGGCTGGACGGTCGGGGACCCCGTGACCGTCATGCCGCTGGACTGGTGCGGGGAGTGCCCCGCCTGCCGGGCGGGGCACCAGCACATCTGCCAGCGCCTCGACTTCATCGGCATCGACTCCCCGGGCTCCCTGCAGGGGCGCTGGAACGTCCCCGCCCACGTCCTGGTGCGGCTGCCCGAGTCCCTGCGCCTGGACCACGCGGCCCTCGTGGAACCGGTGGCGGTGTCCGTCCACGACGTGCGACGCGCCCAGCTGCAGCCGGGCGAGAAGGCCGTGGTCATCGGCGGAGGGCCCATCGGGGTGCTCATCGCCACCACGGCCCGGCACCTGGGCGCGGAGGTCGTGGTGATCGAGCTCGATCCCGGCAGGCGCGGGATGATCCAGGAGCTGGGCTTCGAGGTGCTGGACCCCACGGCCCATGACCAGGTCGCCTGGGTCGAGCAGTGGACCGGAGGCGCCGGCGCCGACGTCGTCTTCGAGGTCTCCGGGGCGGCCCCCGCCGTGCTCGGCGCCACCGCCCTGGCGAGGGTCCGGGGACGGCTGGTGGTCGTCGCCATCCACCCCCAGCCCCGCCCCCTGGACCTGCAGCGGATCTTCTGGCGGGAGCTGTCCGTCGTGGGGGCCCGCGTCTACGAACGAACCGACTTCGAGACCGCCGTGGAGATGCTCACCGCCGGGGTGGTGCCGGCCGAGCAGCTGATCACCGCGATCGTCCCGCTCGCGGACACCGCGGCCGCCTTCGAGACCCTGGCCTCCGGTCAGGCCATGAAGGTCCTCATCGACTGCCAGGCGGGGACGGCATGAGCCGGGACCTGTTCGACCTCACCGGCAAGCTCGCCGTCGTCACCGGCGCCAAGCGCGGCATCGGCCGGGCCATGGCCGAGGCCCTGGCCGCCGCCGGGGCCGACATCATCGGCGTCAGCGCCACCCTCGAGCCGGAGGGCAGCGCCGTCGGTCAGGCCGTGGAGGCCTTGGGGCGATCCTTCACCGCCCGCACCGTGGACTTCACCGACCGGGACGCCGTCACGGCCCTCGGCCGGGACCTGGCCGGACTGGACCGACCGGTCGACATCCTGGTGAACAACGCCGGGACCATCCAGCGCGCGCCGGCCGCCGAGCACCCGGACGCGCTGTGGGACGAGGTCCTCCAGGTGAACCTCTCCTCCCAGTTCGTCCTCACCCGGGAGGTGGGCCGGGCTATGCTCGCCCGGGGGTCCGGCAAGGTGATCTTCACCGCCTCGCTGCTGAGCTTCCAGGGCGGCATCAACGTTCCGGGCTACACCGCGTCCAAGTCCGGCATCGCCGGACTGACCCGGGCCCTGTCCAACGAGTGGACCGCCCACGGGGTCACGGTCAACGCCATCGCCCCGGGCTACATCGCCACGGACAACACCGCGGCCCTGCGCGAGGACCCGGACCGCTCCCGGGCCATCCTGGAGCGCATTCCTGCAGGGCGCTGGGGCGCCTCGGAGGACCTCGCCGGCGCCATCGTCTTTCTCGCCGGCGCCGCCTCCGACTACGTCTCCGGCATCGTCCTGCCCGTGGACGGAGGCTGGCTGGGGCGGTGAGGCGCCCGGACCGCCGCCCCCGCACAGCCGTCCCCGCCTCACGTCTCCTCAGCCAACCTGTTCTCCAGCCGCCAGTGAAAGGACTCCCCATGCTTCCCGCGCACGACGACGGCGGCACACTCCGTCCGCCGCCCTCCGACCTCCTGGCGACCACCCGGGTGGTTGCCGTGCTGCGAGCGGCTCACGCCCGCGAGTACGACCCCATCATCGAGGCCCTGGCCCGCGGCGGCGTGCGCAGCATCGAGCTGACCCTCAGCACCGCCGGGGTCTTCGCGGAGCTGCCCGTGCTGCTCGAGCGGTTCGGCGCCGACGTCGAGATCGGCGTGGGCACCGTCACCACGGCCCAGGAGGCCGAGGCGGCCCTGGACCGGGGCGCCGCGTTCGTCGTCACCCCGACCACCGACCCCGCCGTCGTCACGACCTGCACGCGCCGCGCCGTCCCGGTCTATCCCGGCGGGCTCACCCCCACAGAGCTGCACACCGGGTGGCGGGCCGGAGCGACGGCGGTCAAGGTCTTCCCCGCCTCCCTCGTCGGACCCGGCTACCTCGCGCAGCTGCGCGGCCCCTTTCCCGACCTCCAGGTCGTCCCCTCCGGCGGGGTGGGGATCGAGGACGTCCCCGCGTGGCTGGAGGCCGGCGCGCTGGCCGTGAGCCTGGGCGGGCCGCTGCTCGGGGACGCCTTCGCCGGAGGCGACCTGGCGGCGCTGACCACCCGGGCCCGGCGGGTGCGCGCGCTCGCCGACCAGGCCGGAGGACCGCGATGACCGCCTCGGATCCGTCTCTTCCGTACGTCCTGACCTTCGGGGAGACCATGGCGCTGATGCGCGCCGACCGGCCCGGGCCGCTGGCCCACGCCGCCGGCCTGAGCCTGGGCATCGGCGGCTCCGAGTCCAACGTCGCCATCGGCCTGCGCCGCCTCGGCGTGCCCGCGGTCTGGTGCGGGCGCGTCGGCGACGACTCGCTCGGGATCCTCGTGGAGCGGGAGATCCGCGCCGAGGGCGTGGACGCCCGCGTCACCGTGGACCCCGACGCGCCCACCGGCCTGATGCTCAAGGAGAGCCGCACCCCCTCGGTCCAGCGCGTCACCTACTACCGCAGCGGCAGCGCCGGCTCCCGGCTGTCCTCCCAGGACGTCGACGAGGACCTCGTCGCGGGCGCGGGCATCCTGCACCTCAGCGGCATCACCGCGGCCCTCTCCGCGCAGTGCCGGGAGACGCTGCACCACGCCGTCGCCGTGGCCCGCGCCGCCGGGACCCTCGTCTCGTTCGACCTCAACTTCCGGGGCAACCTGTGGGACCGCGAGACGGCCGGGCAGTTCTACCGGGAGATCCTCCCCCACGCCGACCTGGTCTTCGCCGGCGACGACGAGGCGGTCATCACCGTCGGGGCCGGCGCCGACCCCGTCGAGCTCGCCCGCCGGATCGCCGCCCACGGCCCGCGGCAGGTCGTGATCAAGCGCGGGGCCGACGGCGCGGTGGCCCTGATCGACGGCCAGGTGCTCCATCAGGAGGCCGTGCCGGTCGAGGCGCTGGACACGGTCGGCGCCGGCGACGCCTTCGTGGCCGGCTACCTCGCCGAACTGCTCCTGGACCGCGGGCCCGGCGAGCGGCTCGAGACCGCTGCGAGGACCGGGGCGTTCGCCTGTCTCGTGCCCGGGGACTGGGAGGGCTTCCCCCGCCGGCACGAACTGGAGCTGCTCTCCGGCACCGAACCCGTCATCCGCTGATCCGCTCCCCGTAGCGTGGACCCCAGCCCCTGCCGGGCATCCCGCCGCGCGGCGGGATGCCCGACGCCCCACCCCGACCAGGAGAGCCCGACCCGATGAAGATCCTGATTCCCGACACCACGGACATCGACCCCACGGACCTCACCGACCACGAGGTCGTCCGCTACGACGCGGCGGTCCCCGTCCCGGCGGAGCACGCCGACGCGGAGGTCGTCGTCGTCTGGGGCACCCCGCCCGACGCCCTGCAGGAGACGGCCCGCCGGCTCTCCCGCGTGCAGCTGGTGCAGGCGCTGGCGGCCGGTCCGGACAGCGTCCTGGAGGCCGGGTTCCGCGAGGAGGCCGTGATCTGCACCGGGGTCGGCCTGCACACCCTGCCCGTGGCCGAGCACGCACTGGCGCTCATGCTGCACCTGGTCCGGCAGCTGCCGACCGCGGCGCGAAGCCAGGAGGAGCGCTCCTGGGACCCGCGGCTGGGCGGGCTGCAGCCGCTGCACCCCGAGGACCGGGTCACCACGCTCCTGGACGCGCACGTGCTCATCTGGGGGTTCGGCGCCATCGGGCAGCACCTGGCCGGACTGTGCACCGCGCTGGGCGCCCGGGTCACCGGCGTGGCGCGTAGCGCCGGTGAGCGCGGCGGATACCCGGTCGTCACCCCGGACCAGCTGCCCGAGCACCTGCCCGGGACGGACGTGCTCGTCCTGATCCTGCCCCAGGACCCGGCGACCGAGCGGGCGCTGAACCGTGAGCGGCTCGACGCCCTGCCCCCGCGCGCCCTCGTCGTGAACGTGGGGCGGGGATCGACCGTCGACGAGGACGCACTGGTGGACGCCCTCGACGCCGGGGCCATCGCCGGCGCGGCGATCGACGTCGCCGCCCAGGAGCCGCTGCCCGCGGAGTCCCCCCTGTGGTCGGCGCCGCACCTGACCATCACCCCGCACATGGCCGGCGGCCGGCCCATCGGGGCCGCGCCGCTGCTGCTCGAGAACCTCCGGGCCCTGGCGCAGGGCGGCGACTTCACCAACCGGGTCAACCGCACGTGAGCACCGGACCGGGGCGTCCGGTGACGCGCAGCGCCCGTTCCTGACGACGGCCTCGCGCACACCGCTCAGGAGCACCGTTCGGAAGAGCCCGCCGGGACGCCCAGCAGGGCATCCAGCCCCTCGGCCCCCGTCCTTGCCGGCCGACCGGAATGCCCGCTTTCCGGACGTCGGACTTGTGGGAGCCCCCTCCGCGCCGCAAGGATGAACCCGTGCCCGAACCCTGCCTCGGGGACCTCCCGCCGCAGCACGTCCGCGGCGGCCCGCCGGCGGGAGGCTCTGCACGCGGTGTGCAACCGATCAGGTGCGAGAACCGAAGAACCCCGACAGGAACGGCGGTAGGGCCCATGAACTGGTATCTGGTGTGGATCGTGGGGTTCCTGCTCCTCCTCTTCGCCGTCAGCGTGCGGTCGGCGCAGACGGTGAAGACCGCGGACGACTACGCGATGGCCGACTTCCGCCTCGGCTTCTTCCCGATCTGCGGCTCGGTCATCGCCACGGTGACGGGCTCGGCGGCGCTGATCGGCGGGGCCGGCCAGGGCTTCGAGCTGGGGATCTCCTACGCCGTCACCGTCATCAGCTTCACCCTGTTCACGATCGTCGCGGTGCTGGTCCTGGGTCCCACGATCCGCGCCCTGCGGCTCTACACCGTCCCGGAGCTGTTCGCCCGCCGGTTCGGGAAGCTCTCGGCCCTGATCCCGGCGCTGATCATCGGCTTCCTCTACATGACCCCCACGTTCGGCATGCAGCTGGTGGGCATGAGCTCGATCCTGTCCTCGATCACCGACCTGCCGGTCTTCTGGGGCATCGTCCTCGGCTTCGCGGTGACCCTGGTGTTCACCATGATCGGCGGAATGCCCAGCGTGGCCTGGACCGACACCGTCCAGACCGTCGTCATCGTGGCCGGTGTGGCGCTCATGCTCGTGCTGGGCATCGTGTACGTGGGCGGCCCCTCGGTCGTCGTCGAGGCCACCCCCGGCCGCCTGCTGGACTTCGGCAGCATCGGCTTCACGGAGCTGCTCAACTGGTTCCTGGTCTTCGGGCCGTTCTACATCGTCTGGCAGACCACGTGGCAGCGCCTGACGGCGGCCCGCTCCACCCGGACCGGGATCTCCGCCGTCGTCGTCGGGTTCGTCATCTCCGGGGTCATCGCGGTGCTGGCCATCCTCATCGGCATCACCGCGGTCCAGGCGTTCCCGGCCGGGACGGACCCGGACGCCGTCTACACGTCGTTCGTCGCGGAGGTGTTCCCCGGGTCCGTCGGCGGTCTGCTCATGGTCTCGCTGCTGGCGGCCCTGCTCACCGGCGCCACGTCGTTCCTGCTGAGCGGGGCGATCAACATCTCGAAGGACATCTACCAGGGGTGGGTCAACCCTGCGGCCGACGACGCCAGGATCCTGCGCGTCTCCCGTCTGTCGGTCGGCTTCATGGCCGTACTCGGCCTGCTGATCGCCCTGTGGGTCGAGGACATCATCGCGATCTACCAGGTGGCGCTGTCCTTCACGGCGGCCGCGCTGGTCGCGCCGGTGCTCGCGGCCATGTTCTGGGAGCGGGCCACGAAGGCCGGCGTCATCGTCAGCACGATCGGCGCCCTGGCCGCGACCCTGCTCTGGCGCCTGGCCGGGCAGCCGTTCGGCCTGCACGAGATCGCGCCGGGCCTCGTGGTCTCGGCCGTGCTGCTGGTCGTGGTGAGCCTCCTGACGCCCCACGCGCGGGAGGAGCAGGTCACCGCCTACGTCCACGAGTTCCGCCGCGGCCGCCTGCGCGCACCGGACGCGCCGGACGCGCCGGACGCGCCGACGGAGGACACCGCGGCGCCGACGGGGCAGGACGGTCCGAGCCTCGCGGCACCCCGCCGCGACGGCCGGGACTGAGCCGACCCCGCGGACGCCCGAGCCCACCACCGAGAGGACCCCATGGAGCCCACCACCGTCTACCCGGCCCGCACCGTCCGCACCATGGACCCGGCCCGGCCCGTGGTGGAGGCCGTCGCCGTGCGCGGCGACCGGATCCGCGCCGTCGGAGGCGTCGCCGAGCTGCTGTCCTATCCGGGCGCGGAACTCGACGAGCGATACGCGGACGCCGTCCTGCTGCCCGGCTTCGTCGAGGCGCACAGCCACGCCGGCTCCGGCAACGTGTGGGCCAGCACGTACGTGGGCCTCGTGGACCGCACCGATCCCGACGGGCGCCGGTGGCCCGGCTGCCGGACCATCGACGAGGTGCTGGACCGGCTGCGGGAGGCGCAGGCGGAGCTGGACGCCCCGGACGCTCCCCTGCTGGCCTGGGGCCTGGATCCCATCTACTTCCCGGGGCAGCCGCTCGCCGCCGCGGAACTGGACCGGGTCTCCGCCACGCGCCCGATCCACGTCTCCCACACCAGCGGGCACGTGTGCGCCGTGAACTCCGCGGTCCTGGACCGGTTCGGCATCGACGCCGCCACCCCCGTTCCCGGGGTGGTCAAGGACGACGCGGGCCGGCCCACCGGGGAGCTGCGGGAGTTCGCGGCGATGGGCCTCGTCGGCGAGCTCACCGCGGGCTCCGGCCTGCTCACCATCGACGCGCGGGCGCTGCGCCGGTTCGGCCAGGACGGGGTCAACACGGGCACCACCACGCTGACCGACCTGGGGTCGCTGATCCTGATGGACGACGACGGCGTGGCGCTGTACCGCTCGAGCGTCGACGACGACTTCCCGGCCCGGCTCAACGTCTTCCACTTCGGCGCCGGCGTGGGTCCCGTGTCCCGCTCCCTGCCCGAGGCCGCGGAACGGCTGGTCCGGCTCCGGGAGCTGAACACGGAGCGGCTGCGCTTCGGCAACGTCAAGCTCATGCTGGACGGCTCCATCCAGGGCTTCACCGCACGCCTGCTGGAGCCGGGCTACCTCAACGGCGAGCCGAACGGGATCTGGGCCGTGAGCCCGGAGGAGTTCCGCGAGGCCTTCGAGACGTTCCACCGGGCCGGGCTGCTGATCCACGTGCACTGCAACGGGGACCAGACCACCCAGCTCTTCCTGGACACGCTCGAGGCCGTGCTCGTGGCGCACCCCCGCCCCGACCACCGGCACACCTGCACGCACTCGCAGCTGAGCACCGCCGCCCAGTACCGGCGGATGGCCGCCCTGGGCGCGTGCGCCAACGTCTTCGCCAACCACATCTGGGCCTGGGGCGACCAGCACATGGATCTCACCGTGGGCCCGGACCGGGCGGCGCGCATGAACGCCGCCGCCACGGCGCTGCGGCTGGGCGTGCCGATCTCGCTGCACTCCGACACCCCGGTCACGCCACTGGGCCCGCTGCACTCGGTCAAGCACGCCGTGACGAGGCTGACGGTGTCCGGGCGGGTCATGGGCGAGCACGAGCGGATCGGCGTGCAGGAGGCCCTGGAGGCCGTCACCGTCGGCGGGGCGTACCTGCTGAAGATGGACCACGAGGTCGGCTCGCTCGAGGCCGGCAAGTTCGCGGACCTGGCCGTCCTGGCCGAGGACCCGCTCGCCGTGGCCCCCGAGGAGATCGGGGACATCCACGTCCTCGGCACGGTGGTCGGCGGCCGCCACCACGCCACCCGGGTCCCGGCCCCGCCGGCGGGCGCGGCGCCGTGACCGCCCGGCTGGGGATCATCGGCGGCTACCTGGGCTCGGGGAAGTCCACGCTGGTGAACCGGCTGCTGGCCGGGGTGCTGCCCGGCCGCACCGCCGTGGTCGTCAACGACTTCGGCAGCGTCAACATCGACGCGGACCTCATCGCTTCGGCCTCCGGGGACACCGTGGAGCTGACCAACGGGTGCATCTGCTGCCAGATCAGCGACGACGCCCTGCGCACCATGACCGCCCTGGCCGCCCGCGGGGACCTGGACCACGTGCTGTGCGAGGTCAGCGGCGTGGGCGACCCCGCCCAGCTGGCCGCGTGGCGGGACTTCCCGGGCTTCTCCCCCGGCCCGGTGCTGGTCTGCGCGGACGCGACCGCCGTGCGCCGGCTGCTGCGGGACCAGTACGTCGGGGACACCGTGCGGCGGCAGCTCGCCGCGGCCGAGGTGGTCCTCGTGACGAAGACCGACCTCGCGCTGCCCGCCGGGACGCAGGAGGCGGTCGAGGCCTGCCGGGAGGCCGCACCGCAGGCGCGTCTGCTCGTGCAGGATCCCGCCGACCCCGGCGCGGCGGCGACGGCCGCCTTCGCCGGCCCGGCCCCGGGGACGCAGAACGGCGGAGCGCCGCCGGACGACCCCGCGGACCGCCACGCGACGACCCACAGATCCGCCGCCCTGGAGGACCTCGGCCCCCTCGACGTCGCCGCGTTCGCCCGGGTGCTGGCCGGGCAGGCGGGGCGGCTGGTCCGGGCCAAGGGATTCCTCCAGGATCCGGTCGGGCGGTGGCACGAGATCCAGCTCTCGGGCGGACGGGTGGACCTGCGCCCCCATCCGCCCGGCCGGCCCGCACCGGAGCACCCGGCCCTGGTGCTCATCGCGGCGGGCCCGGACGCCGAGGACATCCTGGACGAGGTCCGTACCGTCCTGCTCCACGCAGCAACCTCCCGGCCGGGGTGAGCCCCGGCCTCGGCGGCTCGGTCGTTTCCGCGGGGACGCCGGCTTCCCCGGCGTCGTCCGGGACCGAGTTACCGGGATGGTCCCGGCCGGGGGCTTCGCGCCCGCAACGAAATGTTGCCTGTGGTGTGCGTCATATTCAGGCACCGTTTGCGAGCCCGGCGGCAGATCCTCCATGGTGGTCGTGGGGAAAGACCAGGGCCTGACCAGAGGCACTTCTGGTCACCCGCAGCCGTTGCGCACCACTCGCTGGACAAGGGAGTCCCCGAGGCGGTCGCAGCGGCCGTCCCTACCCTGAGGGGGGAGCGCTGGAGGCGGATCGTGCTGGGGGGCATGATCCGCCTCCAGCCATGTCCGCACCCTTTCGTGCACCGCCGAGGGTCTCCTGCAGCCGGGCCGTTCGCCGCACCTCGATCAGGGTGCTGTGTCCCGTCAGGGGGTCCAGCCCAGGACCTGCCCGCCGAACGACATCAGGCCGAACCAGCTCACCGCGGCCACGACGGGCACGAGCAGCACCAGGTAGGACCGGCGCTGCACCAGCCGCACGCCGACGACGGTGAGGACCGCCCACCAGACCAGCAGCAGCACCACGGCCCACAGCGGGGCCATCAGACCGCTGGCCAGGTAGAAGTACGCCGCCACGAGGTGGGCGACCGCAGCCAGCACGACCGCGAGCACGAACCCGGGCTGTCTCCGCGTCGTCATGCAGCCACTGTGCGCCCCCGCACGGCGTGTGCGCAATGGTGAACTCCGGGCCGACAGGCCGGGGCCGCCCGGGAGGTCCCGCCCCCGGGGGATCTCCTACAGCACGCGGCTGTAGAACACGGTGGGCAGCGGGGTGAAGCCTCCGGCGGCATAGGCGGCCCGGGCGGAGGCGTGCGCGTCGTCACCGCCGGTGCTCGCCCAGGCGACGACGCATCCGGCAGCGCGCATCGCCGCACAGGCCGCCTCGATCAGGGCACGGCCGAGGCCGCTCCGCTGGTGCCGGGGGTCGACCGCGAGCAGCGTGATCTCCCCTTGGGGCCCGGCGGGACCGGGGTGGACCGCCCAGGCCGCGTAGCCGGCGGGTGCGCCGTCGAGGTCGGCGACGAGGAACCGGTGCCGGCGCTCCGGGGCGGTGAGCTCCGTCAGGGTGTCGCGGTAGTCCTGCTGCCACTGTCCGTTCTGCCGGGCGAACAGCTCAGGACCCAGCTGGTGCCGGATGCCGTCCTGGATGGGCCGGAAGGCGCGGACGGTGAGGCCGATCAGGGTCTCGAGGTCGCCGGCGCGGAAGGTGCGAAGGTGCATGGTCCGTCTCCTGGTGCGTGGGGAATCCCGCGGCCCGGATCCGGGTCGCGGAAGGAGCTCGTTCCCGAGGCAGCGGGGCCTCGGCACGGTCAGGAGCGGGTGCGCGCGGCGGCGGGGCACATCACAGCTCCAGCGTAGGCCAGGTCCGTGACACCGGGACATGGACTGCCTGCCGAAGCCGCGCCGTCCGCGGAGACCGCGCGGGCGAACCTGGGGATCCTCTCGGAATCAGTGCTGGGAACCCGGCCGGCGGAGCGGCGGGAAATAGACTGGTCGGCGCATCTGCATCCCCGACCAATGGAGTGTGTGTACCACCGTCATGGGCCCATCGCCTGCGAGCCCCGGGTCGTCCGACGACCCGGGCGACAGTTGTCCTTTTCCCGCCACAGCTGACCACCGCCGCAGGCTCCGGCCCTGCTCCTCCTCCCCGGGGGTGAGCCCCCGATGATCGAAGCGCTCCTCACCCTGCTCCTGGGCATCGTGGTGATCCTCGCGATCATCGCCGCCAACGGGTACTTCGTGGCCCAGGAGTTCGCCTACATGTCGGTGGACCGCGCCCGCCTGGGGGCCCGCGCCGACGCCGGCGACAAGGCCGCCCAGCGCGCGCTGAAGGTGACCCGCCGCACCTCGTTCATGCTCTCGGGCGCCCAGCTGGGCATCACCGTCACCGGCCTGCTCATCGGCTACGTCGCCGAGCCCATGGTCGGGGAGTCCCTGGCCGTGCTGCTGGGCGAGGCGGGGATCCCCGCGGCGCTGAGCATCACGGTGGGCACGGTGATCGCCCTGGTCGTGGCCGCCGTGGTGCAGATGATCTTCGGCGAGCTGTACCCGAAGAACCTCGCCATCGCGAACCCCGAGCCGCTCGCCCGGGCGCTGGCCCGCTCCACGACGATCTACCTGGCGCTGTTCGGCTGGCTCATCACCGTGTTCGACCACGCCGCCAACGCCCTGCTGCGCCTGGTGCGCGTGGAGCCGGTGCACGACGTCGACGCCACCGCGACCGTCGAGGACCTCGAGCGCATCGTGGCCGACTCCCGCGAGAGCGGGGACCTGCCCGAGGAGCTGTCGGTGCTCATCGACCGCATCATCGACTTCCCGGACCGGGACGTCGAGCACGCCATGATCCCCCGCTCCCAGGTCGGCGCCGTCACCCCGGACACCACCGTGGGCGAGCTGCGCGCCCTCATGGCCGCCGAGCACACCCGGTACCCGGTCCTCTCCGAGACCGAGGAGCCCCTCGGCGTCGTCCAGCTCGCCGACCTGCTGCGCAGCAACGCGCCCGACAGCGCCGCGGTGGCCACCATCATGGCGCCCCCGCTGGTGCTGCCCACGCTCATGTCCCTGCCCGACGCACTGGCCCGGCTGACGGAGTCGCGCCACGAGCTGGCCTGCGTCATCGACGAGTACGGCGGCTTCGCCGGCGTCCTGACGGTCGAGGACCTGGCCGAGGAGCTGGTCGGGGAGATCACCGACGAGCACGACGACGAACCCCCCGCCGTCATCACCGCCGAGCAGGAGGACACCTGGCGGATGGACGGTGACATCCACGTCGACGAGGTCGAGCGCGCGGTCGGTCACGAGCTGCCCGACGGCGACTACGAGACCATCTCGGGCCTGCTCATCGCCCACCGCGGTGAGCTGCCGGCCACCGGGGACGTGGTGCGCATCGAGCTGCCCGACGACCCCCGCGACCTCGTCCTGGACGACCCCGTGCACCGGGCGCTCGACGTCGAGGTGCTGGAGCTGTCCCGGCACGTGCCCAGCGAGCTGCTCGTGCGGCTCGTCGAGACCACCGCCGAGGGCGCCGCCCCGGGTACCACCACCGACACCACCCGGGAGGAGGACCGATGACCGACCCCTGATCGTCACCGTCGCCACCGTGCTGCTCATCGTGCTCAGCGCGTTCTTCGTGGTCATCGAGTTCGCCCTGCTGGGGGCCCGCAGCCACCGGCTCGAGGCCGAGGCCGCGACCAACCGCTCCGCCCGCGCCGCGCTGCGCGGGATCAACGAGCTGACCATCATGCTCGCCGGCGCGCAGCTGGGCATCACCGCCTGCACCTTCGCCCTGGGGGCGGTCACCAAGCCGGCCGTGGACGCGTGGCTGAGTCCGGTGTTCGCGGCCTGGGGCGCGCCCGAGGGGCTGGCCGACGGCGCCGCCTTCGCCCTGTCGCTGCTGTTCGTCACGTTCCTGCACCTGGTGATGGGCGAGATGGCGCCGAAGTCCTGGGCGATCGCGCACCCGGAGACCTCGGCCAAGCTGATCGGCGTGCCCTCCCGCGGCTTCATCTGGGTGGTGCGGCCGCTGCTGGTCTGGGTCAACGCGATCGCCAACCGGCTGGTCGCCGCCAGCGGGGTCACCCCGGTGAACCGCGCGGCGGTCGGCGGCCAGGACGCCGAGACGATCCAGCACCTCGTGGAGCACTCCGCCTCCGTCGGGGCGCTGGACTCCTCCTTCCGCAGCCAGGTCTCCGGTGTCCTGGAGCTCGAGAAGCTCACCGTCGAGGCGCTGATCGCCTCGGACGGGCCGCCCACCACGGTGCCGGTCGGGGCCACGGCCGCCGACGTGCAGGAGGCCGCCACCCGCACCGGGCACCTGCGCATCCTCGTGGGGGACCCCGAGGTCGGCGCCCCCGGCGTCGTGCACGTGCGCGACACGCTGCTCGAGCCGCCGGGCCGACCCGTGCGGGAACTGTCCCGCCCGGCGTTCGTGCTCGAGGCCGACACCCCGGTCTACGAGGCCCTGTCCCGGATCCGGGAGGCCGGCGAGCAGCTCGCCGCCGTCCGGCACGACGGCCGCTTCGTCGGGGTGATCACCCTCTCCGACGTCCTGCGGCGCGTGCTGCCCATGGAGCTCACCCCGGCGGACCAGCCAGGCTGATCCCGCTCCCCGACCTGCGGTGACGCGGTCCCCGGTGCGGTCCCGACGACCGCGCCGGGGACCGCACCGTCACACCGGCGCCGATCAGAAGGAGTCCAGGACCGCCTCGACCGGCCCCGAGCCGAGGAACGCCGCCAGCGCCGCGGCGACCCCGGCGAGCTTCCACAGGTCGCGCCGCACCCGCGCGCCGCGGACGGTGGACCGCAGCTGCTCGAAGCGCTCCTGCAGCACCGCTGGGTCCTCGGGCAGCGCGGGGTGGTCGTGCCAGGTATCCGGGCGAAGGGCCGCGGCCCTGATCCGGTCGACCTGCGCGGGCGCCAGCACGGGGCGACGCCGCTGCAGCCAGCGCAGCACCTGGCGGTCGGTGACGACGGCGACGTCCACGGGACGTTGCTTGACCGTCAGCGACTTCGGGGCGATCAGCACCAGCACCGGGGTGACCGGCACCGGCTCCCCCACCGCCGCGCTCAACCGTTTCGCCGCCCGGGCGGCCTCGTGCCGGGAGTGCGACAGGTAGTGCTGCCTGTGCCCGCCGACAAGAATGGCGCGCGCCCCGAGCCACACTGCCTTGCCCGTGTGGTTCTTCGTGTTGAGCGTGAACACGCCGGCCGGGCCGATCACCACGTGGTCAATGTCCGAGGTCCCGGCCCCGACCGGGACGGCGTGCAGCACCGTCCACTCCGGTCCGAGCCGCCCCAGGATCTGCCCGACCGCCATCTCCCCTTCCGCGCCCCGGAACCACGGGCGGCTCCGGTCGCTGAGCGGATCGGTGCCGACGAAGCGGGCCCACCGTGACCGGGGTGGTCGCTCGTCCTGGATCCGCAGCGTCTCGGCGATCACCGCCTGGCCGGCAGGCCGGTCCGCCAGGCTGGGTCCGGGCCTCGGGCTGCTCACATCCGCCGGTGGGGGCAGGAGCCGGAACGCGGCGAAGCCCGTGCTGCGGATGGGGGCTTCGGGCGGGAACTCCCCCGGCGCCGCGGCCGGCGGGAGTCCCGCGCGGTTCCCGGCATGCACCGGCCGTGGAGAAGGCGGCAGGACGGGTGGGCCGGGCGTGGCAGGAGTCGTCATGGTCGTCGGCTTTCGGACGGAGCGGAGATGTCTTCCTGCATCTCATGTGTTTGCATTAGTACACGACAAGTCGGAGCGCCCGTGTGCCCCATTGTGACGCTGCAGCAGCGCTCGGCCCCCGTCCTCGACGCACCACGAGGCGCGGCACATCCCCCGAACTGGGGACGGGCCCCTCCGTGATGATTGCATTCGCATCCATAGGCTGGAGGGGTACTGACGGCTTCCTGACAGGACCCCCATGACCTTCCTCCCGGCATCTCGCCGCCTGGGCGCCTCCGCGCTCGTCCTCCTGCTCCTGACCGGCTGCGGTGGGACGGCGGCCTCCAGCGACGCGGCACCGCCGTCGAAGGCTTCCTCGACCGTGACCTCCGATGCCGCGGAGCTGCGCGGCGAGCGCGCCGTGGTGGAGCGGGTGATCGACGGCGACACCGTCGACGTCCAGCTGGGCGGCGAGGTGGTGCGGGTGCGGCTGCTCAACATCGACACCCCGGAGACCAAGGACCCGAACGAGGTCGTCGAGTGCCTCGGCCCGGAGGCTACCGCGCTGCTGGAGGAACTCCTGCCGCCGGGCACGGTGGTCGGCCTCGAGTACGACCAGGAGCGCACCGACTCCTACGGCCGCAGGCTCGCCGGCGTGTTCCTGGAGGACGGCACCCTGGTCAACGCCGAGATCGCCCGCCAGGGGCTGGGCACGCCGCTCCACATCGTCCCGAACGACCGGTTCCTGCCGCCCGTGGAGGAGGCCTTCGCCGAGGCCGAGCAGCAGCAGGCCGGCCTGCTCGACCCGGCCCACGGCTGCACCATCCCGGCGCAGCTGCAGCAGGCGACGAACGCGCTCGCCGACGCCGCGCCGGCTGATCTCGACGACGTGGCCGGAGAGGTCGCGGCTGCCCTCGCGTTCCTGGCCGCCCTGGACGCTGTCGACGGGGACGCGCACCCGCACGTGCGCCACCTGGCCGGGCTGCCGTCGCTGAAGGGCAAGCTCTCGGATGTGCGGGGAGACGTCGCCGCGCTCCGGGAGCGCGCCGCCGAGCAGCGCCGCGCGGCGGAGGCCGAGGAGCAGAGCCGCCAGGCAGAGACCGAAGCCGCCCGGCAGGCGGAGGCGGCCCGGCAGGCGGCGGCCGACGCCGCTCGCCGGGTGGTGGTGCCCGCACCTGCTCCTGCTCCTGTTCCCGCGCCCGCCCCGGCACCCGCGCCCGCGCCCGCGCCGAAGCCTGCCCCGAACCCGGGGGCCAACATCGTCAACCAGGCACCGCCCGGGTACTACGCGGACATTCCCGGCTACACGGGACCGCGCTGCTACGCGCCGGGCGGGAAGTTCTTCAAGCCCTGCTGAGTCCACCGGCGGGGAATCCACGGGCGGCGCAGCGACTCACCGGAGCGCGTCAAGGCGCCGGACGCCGAACCGGGCCCTTCCTGGGACGGCCTCGTCGGCCCTGAGTCTGCTGTGGCAGCTCGCCGTCGGTGACAATGGCTGGATGCTGCCTGACCGCCATCTGCTCCGGGCCGATCAGCACCAGCCCCGATGATGGCCCATCCGGCCTCGGCCATCGCTGGGCCGGACAGTCCACGCTCGCCGGACTGCGAGCCTCCCGGCTCACCTTCGGCGTGGACCCGCATGGGGCCGGGAGGCGTCAGCAGCACCGGCACCAATCACCCTCACGGTCATACGCTGCGCGCGCCAGCCACCACTGGACGTTGCGGTCCCGGTCCCGCGCAACCAGAGCCGCGTAGGCGGTGGCGGCGACCCCGGCCAGCATCCACCCGGCGAGCGAGCGCCGAGACTCGGGCGGGGCCTTGACGCCCACCAGCATGCCGAGCAGGACGGCCAGCACGTGGAGGGGCCGGCCCTCAGGGATGATTTCCACGGGGATCTCCTGACGTGGGGGAACGGGAACTGCGCATCATCGTCCCACGTCAGCGGCGTGTTTCTCGGCGGAGGAGACCGGCAGGGCGTCCCCTCTTGCGCGGACGGCAATGGCCCTCCCCCTCGTCGCGACGAGTCCGACCGGCCCCGAGGTCGGTCCACGGGAGGCCGACGACCGATGGAGTTCGCGATGTGCGACTCCGACACGGAGACGACATGAGTCACGGCCCGGCGACGATCCGGTCGATGCCCTTGGGCCGCCTCCCGCCGGGGGCCTACGGTCGGGGCAGCCGCGCTCGAGGACCCCGGCGGAACAGCCGCCAGGACGCCCTCGGGCACCGGAAGGACGAGACGATGCCGCTCTATCTGTCGAAGTTCAGCTACACCCCGGAGACCTGGGCCCGGATGATCCAGCACCCGGAGGACCGCCGCGAGGCCGCCCGGGCCTACATCGAATCGGTCGGCGGGAAGCTGCACGGATTCTGGTACGCCTTCGGCGAGCACGACGGCTACAACCTCTGGGAAGCACCGGACAACGTGTCCATGGCCGCGGTGGCCCTCGCCATCGGCGGGGGCGGGGCGCTCAGCTCGCTGGAGACCACGGTGCTCATGAGCGTCGAGGAGACGCTGGACGCCCTGGGCCGGGCCCAGCAGGTCCGGTACCGGCCACCCGGCACCTGATCCGGTCCGGTACGCCGGTCCGGGCGGGGTCCACGCCGGCGACCCCTCGGACGGCCGGTCGCCCCTCGGACGGCCGGCCGCCGGCGGCTACCCGAGCCGGCTCAGGTGCGATGCCGCGGCCATGACCGTGTTGCGCACGGGCAGGAGATGCTGCGCGGTGCTCACGGTGTTGGCCAGGCGCGCCAGGCGCACCGTGCGGGTGGCCGGCCTGCGGCGGGCGTCGTCGTACCGGCGCAGGGCGCCGGCCACGTCCGGTGCTGCGGTCAGCGCCTCGACGAGGACCGTGGCGTCCAGAAGGGCCTCGCAGGCGCCTCTTCCGAGATTGGGCGCCATGCCGTGGGCGGCGTCGCCCAGGATCGCGGTCCGTCCGCTGACGTAGGAGGGCGGCGGAGCGACGTCGAGCAGCGTCCGCCGGTCGATCGGGGTGTCCCCGAGGGCGTCCAGCACCCGCCGCACCTCCCGGTGCCAGTCCCCGTAGAGCTCTCGGAGCAGCTGGGCGGCGCTGCGCGGAGACGTTTCCGGCGGCAGGAGATCGGCGCGGATGCTCGCGAACCAGTTGGTGTTCCCGGGGTCGTGCGGGGTGATGCCGAAGAGCCGCCCGGGCCCCCAGGTCTCCGTGACCCCGTCCGCAGGGCCGGGCACGGTGCCGCGGAAGGCGACGGTGCCCAGCGCCCGCGGGGCGGTGCCGAACAGGGCGGCGCGGGTGGGGCTGTGGATGCCTTCGGCGGCGACGACGACATCGGCCGTGGGCAGCTCACCGTGGTCGGTGACCGGGGTGTTCCATGCGATGACTCCCGGCGGAATCGCCGCGGCCAGTGCCGTCAGCAGGACTGGCCGGGGCACCAGCCGGACCGGGCGGCCGAGGTCCAGGCGGGCGATCTCGGTGCCGTCCGGCCGGAGGAGCCGCCCGCCGCGCTGCTCGACGGAGGAAGATCGGACCTCCTTCCCCACCCCCAGCCGGTCCAGGGCGTGCATGGCCTCGGGCCACATGCCCAGGGCGGTGCCGGTGTCCGGCAGGCCCGGCGAGCGCTCGAGCACGTGGACGGTCCAGCCCGCGCGGAGCAGCCCGCGGGCGGTGGCGAGACCGGCGATGCCGGCCCCGAGGACGACGGCTGATCCCTGCACGGCGCCTCCTCCGATCGGTGGTGTCCTGTTCAGTGTCTACACCCGGGGGCGGGAGGACGTCGGACGGCCGAGGGTTCAGGTCCGGTGGCCGGGCACGCCCTGGCCCGCACCGGGCCCCAGGTGGCGCCGGCCGTAGGCCTTCCCGCCCTGGACCACGGCCACGAGCAGCAGCACGAGCAGCCCGACGCTGGCCGCGGGCACCACGTCGACCGGCAGCGTGTAGGCCATCACCACCCGGGCCGCGGCGTCGAGCAGGAACGCCGCGCCGAAGGCGGCGGTCATCCGGCGCAGCAGCCGGCGGAAACCGGGGCTGGTCTCCCAGTCCCGGCGCCACCCCGCGGCGGCGCCGGCCGGCATCAGCCGCAGCGTGGCCTCGTAGAGCACCGGCTTTCCCCCCAGCAGGGAGGCGAGGATCCAGCCGCCCACCAGGGCCGTCAGCCAGCTCTCCCGGGCCAGCAGCAGGCGCGGGTCGGGGCTGAGCAGTCCGACGACGGTGCCCGCTGCGAGCACGGTGAGCGTGAACAGGCCCAGCCGCTCCAGCCGCCGGGCGCGCACGGCCGTGACCACCACCCGCGCCAGGGGCCCGACGGCGCCGAGCATGAGGGCCGTCCACGCGTCCGCCCCGGCCAGCCGGGACCCGTAGTAGAGGGCGAAGGGCAGCACCAGGTCCACCCCCAGCCACCCGGCGGCACTGCCGCCCCGGCGCGGGGTCGGAGCGGCGTCGTCGGCGGCGTCGTCGGGGGCCGGAAAGCGTGGACTGCTCATGGCGTCCTCCTCGGGACGGTGCGCTCAGCGCACCCTGCGGGTGGCGAGCTCGGCCGTGGCCACGAGCTCCCGGGTGTAGGCCGCGAGGTCGAACCCGGGGTCGGTGACCAGCCGTCCCGAGGCGGTGTCCACGGCCCCGCGCAGCAGCACGGCCATGCTGCGGGCGTCGAAGTCGCGGAACTCCCCGGCCTGCTGGCCGTCCCGCAGCATCTGCTCCAGGTGGCCCAGCACGGGGTCCTCCCCGGTCGGGGCGAACCGGGGCGCGCCGTCCGGCCCGCGCAGGTTCATCACGATCTCGGTCACGGCCCGGATGTCCGCCGGGTGGTCGGCCAGGAAGCCGAGGTTGGCCTCGAGATAGGCCCGCAGGAACGCGGCCCCGGTGCGCCCGGCGGTCGCCGCGGCGATGGCCGCCCCGGCCCGGGTGTAGACGTCGGCCACCACCTGCCCGAGCAGCCGGTCCTTGCCCGGGAAGTAGTAGGAGACCACACCCTTGCTGACCCCCGCCCGGCGGGCGATCTCCGCCAGGGAGGCCCGGGCGTAGCCCAGCTCCGCGATCGCCTCGACCGCGCACGCCAGGATCTGCTCACGCCGGGCCCGCTCCGTGAACGTCCTCCCGCCGTCCCGCCCCGTGTCTGACCGCATGGTCAGATTCTCGTACGACCGGTCAAGGTCGGCCAGGGTCCGCGGGTCACGATCCGGCCACACCTGCCCGGCGGGATCGCCTCCTTCCCGTTCCGAGATGCCTCGCGGCCCGCGCCCACGCGAGAATGGGCCATGGACACGACCCCGTTCACGATCCGGCCGGCCACGAGCGAGCGGTTCGACGACGTCGCCACCGTCCTCGGCCCCCGGAACCCCGACTCGGCGGTGTGCTGGTGCCTCACCTACCGGCTGCCGTCCCGGGAGAACCGCGCACTGAGCCCTCGGGAGCGGGCCCAGAAGGTGCAGGAGCTGTGCGCCCGGCCGATCCCGCCCGGCATCCTCGCCTACGACGGCGACACCGTGGTCGGCTGGTGCGGCGTCGCCCCGCGGGCCGAGCTGCACGCGTTCAGCCACAGCAGGACGATCCCGCACCTCGACGACCTCCCGGTCTGGGCGGTGTGGTGCTTCCGGGTGCGCGGGGGCCGGCGCGGCCGGGGCGTGGCCCGGGCCCTGCTCGACGGGGCCGTCGAGCACGCCCGCGGCCACGGGGCGCCGGCGCTCGAGGGGTACCCGGTCGACAACGGGGACCGGAAGGTCGACACCACGATGGCCTACGTCGGCACCCGCGCCATGTTCGAGCGCGCCGGCTTCACCTGGGCCGCCGACACGACCTCGACGCTGAACGGCTTCCCCCGCGTCCTCATGCGCCGGTCGCTGCGCTGACTCGGGCACAGGGTCGACGGCGCACCCTGTGCGCTTTCCCCGACCTCGCCCCCCGCACGGACCGTCGCACCGCGGCGGGCGACCACGTCCCGGGAGCTCCAGCGACACGAAGGCGCACATAGTCACGGGCCCGAGACGATCCGGCCTCCGCCCTTGGGCGCGCCCTCGACGGGCGCCTATGGTCGAGGCACCCTTCGGTGCGGGTCCCACCCGCACCGAGGTCCCGGCACCTGATCCGCTCCGCCACCGCACCACGGAGGACCACCATGCAGACCCTGGGCCGTGCCGAGGAGTCCGTGCACATCGAGGCGCCGCCGCAGGCGGTCTACGACGTCGTCGCCGACGTCACCCGCACCCCCGAGTACAGTCCCGAGGTCGACGAGGTCGTCTGGCTCGACGACGGCGGCCCGCACGTCGGCGCCCGGTTCCGGGCCCGCAACCGGGCCCCGGAAGACTCCCGCTTCTCCTGGCACAACACCCCGATCGTGATGGCCGCCGAGCCCGGCCGGGAGTTCGCCTTCGCGCGCACCGAGAAGTTCGCCGGCACCATCGTGTGGCGCTATCGCTTCGAGCCCGAGGGCACCGGCACCCGGGTGACGGAGTCCTACGAGGTGGCCCGCCCGGTCGGCCGGATCGGCTGGTTCATCATCGGCACCCTGGGCCGGGACCCGGACCGGATGACCACGATGCGCGAGGGGCTGCGGGAGAGCCTGCGGCGGCTCAAGCGCCTGGTCGAGGCCGGGACGGCGCCGTCGTCCTAGGGTCGCCCCCGTGCCGGCCCACGGCCCGGAGCCCGCCGTGGTCACTCCTGCGGGTTGGGCGTGAAGGTGTGGCCCAGCGCGGTGGAGAGCTCGGCGAAGATGCGGGTGGCGGGCCCGGAGCACGGCAGCGTCCTCGGGTCGTCGGCCAGCACCGGGGACTCGGGGCAGTTCCCGGAGGCGATGTCGCTGTTGACCAGCACGACCACGGTGGTGTCGGTGGTGGTGTCGTAGTAGACGGTGGTGTTGTACCCGGGCAGCTCCCCGGTGTGCCCGACCCAGCCGTCGATGCACCCGAAGCCCAGTCCGTAGCCTCGTTCCGGCGGTGAGAAGGACATCAGGCGTTCCCGCTGGCTGTCGGCCTCCAGCAGACCCTGTCCGGTGCCCAGGGCCCGGCCGTAGATCAGCAGGTCGTCCACGTCCGAGATCAGGCCCCCGGCGGTGAAGGCCCAGGTGGGGCTCCAGTGGGTGGCATCGGCCGGGGCCTCGGGGGTCGCGGTGTCGCCCTGCAGGGTGAAGCCCCGGGCGAAGGGCTCGGGCAGCTCGGTGGAGGCACCGGGCCAGACGGTTTCGTCGAGCTCCAGCGGGTCGAAGATGTTGGCCTCCAGCACCTCCCCGACCGGGCGTCCGGTGACCTGCTCGACGACCAGGCCCAGCAGGACGTAGTTGGTGTTCGAGTAGTCGAACTGCGCCCCCGGGGCGAACAGCGGGGACTCCGCCACGCCGAAGGCGACGAGCTCCTCGGGCGTGAAGACCGTCTCCGGGGCCGCGAAGAGGACCTTCTGGAACTCCTCGTTGCGGGAGTAGCTGGCGATGCCGCTGGTCATGTCCGCGAGCTGGCGCAGCGTGATCCGGTCCCCGTTGGGGATGCCCTCGACGTAGTCCCCGATGGGGTCGTCCAGGGACAGCTCGCCCTCCTCGGCCAGCTGCAGCACCAGAGTGGCGGTGAAGGGCTTGGTGGCGGAGCCGATGCGGGTGTGCACGTCGACGTCCATCGGCTCCCCGGTGGCCGGGTCGGCCACTCCGTAGGCCTGCGTCCAGGTTCCCTCCGGGGAGGAGACTCCGACGACCGCACCGGGGGCCGAGGCCTGCGCGAAGGATCGCCGCGCGGCGGCATCCAGCCTCGCGGTGAGCTCCTGCGGCAGCGGCTCCGCCGTCTGCGGGGACGGACCGGCGCTGACGACGCGGTCGACGTCGGGAACGCAGGCCTCCGGGACGGAGGGCGCGGGGGCCGCCGCGGCTCCCGTCGCCGGTCCGGCCGCGGACCCTGTGGCCGCCGATGGAACGCCGACGGCGCCGCCGGCCCCGAGGAGCAGCACCGCCGCCACGGCGGCGAGGGACGGGGGACGGGTGGATCGGGTGGATGGTGACATGGGTCTTCTCTTCCCGGTCGGCGGAGCACGCCGTCGGCGCGGACTCTCCGCCCTGGAGGCGGTGCTTCGGACACTGTCGTCGTGGGCGACGATGTCGATCCCTGCGGCGCGCCACGGCGACGGCAGTTCCTGGCCGTGCGCACGGACACGGGAATCGAAGCCGGGGCGGGCCGGTGCCGGGCCCCGCGGATCACGCGCCCCGGCCCGGGTCCGCACCCGGGGGGACCGCTCCGTCCAGCGTAGGACCGCGTCCGGGACAGGCCTCCGGCCCCGTCCCGGATCGTTACCCGACACCGGAAGATGACGCACCCCACGGCCGCGACGGGCCCGGCCGCGCCTCCGGTCGCCGACAGCCACCACGGTCGCCGCCGGACTCCGCCCTGACCAGGCGCTGTGACGCAGCGTTGCGCCCTGCTCGCCAGCAGGATGTGAGGATGCCCACTCATCCTGTGTTCTCCCAGGTCAGCCGGGATAATGGATCCGGCCGACCCGAGCGACGTCGCGGGGATCCGGCCCCCCAACCCGCGACCGGACCAGGACATCAGCATGACCCTCGAAAAGCCCCAGACCAGTACCGCACCCGCCGACGAGCAGGCGCCCACGGACGAGAAGCCGGAAAAGAAGAGCCCGGCCCTGAACATCCCGGGACTGCTCGCCGGTGCCGCCACCGCCGCGACCATGTCCGTGATCGGCGGTCACCTCAGCGTCGTCGGCACCGTCCTCGGCGCCGCCCTGACGAGCATCGTCTCCGGCATCGCCGTGGTCGTCTACTCCACCTCGCTCGAACGGAGCCGCCGGGGTCTGACCAAGGTCCGCACCGTGGTGACCACGCGCATCCTCACCCGCGACGGACTGCGGGTCCCCGAGACCCGCGGCAGCAGCGCCGTGGCCGACGACGCCCCCGGGCCGCGCTTCCGGCTGCCGTGGAAGCAGGTGCTCGTGAGCACCGGGGTGATCATCGGCCTGGCGGTCGCCGCGGTCTTCGGCGTCCAGGCGCTGACCGGCACCGAGCTCTCCGGCGGCACGGGCACGATCCAGCGCACCGTGACCGGCTCCGAGTCCGTGGCCGTGCGCAGCGCCAGCACCCCCGCCCCGGCCGAGGAGCAGGCACCGGGCACCGGCGAGCTCGCCCCGGCCGAGGGCGCCGCCCCTGCGGAGGCGCCGACCACCGACCCCGCGGCGGGCGAGGTGGTGCCCGGTGGGACCGCCCCGACCAGCGGGGCCGTGACCGGCGACGGCTCGGCCACGTCCGGCGACGCGGCCGCCGGCACGGGCGGCCAGCCGCTGGACGGCGGCCAGACGGGCACCGGAACCGGCCAGCTCGACCCGGGAGCGGCCCAGCAGGGCGCCACCGGCACCGACCCCGGAGCGGCCCCCGCCGCACCGTAGGCGAAACCCGGCACCCGCGGAACAGGGGCGGCAGACGTGGCGACCACGGCTGCCGCCCCTGTCGCCGTCCGTGACCCTTTCGCCGTCCGCCCCGCGGCGTACCGTGGCACTCGACCCGGCGACGCCGCCGAGGCGGGGCACCTGGCCCCGCACGCTCGCTTCCGAGGAGACCCCGTGGAGAAGACACCCCAGCCGGTCGAGGAGTTCCTCGAGGGCGTCACGCCCAGGAAACGCCGGAACGACGCCGAGCGGCTGCTCCCGCTGTTCGCCCGCGCCACCGGAGAGACCCCCACCATGTGGGGCACGATCATCGGCTTCGGCGAGTACCACTACCGCTACGCCAGCGGTCACGAGGGCGACGCCCCGGCGGCGAGCTTCGCCCCGCGCCGGGCGGCCACCACCATCTACCTGTTCGACGGCGTGAGCGCCTACCCCGGCGAGCTGGCGCGGCTGGGCCCGCACACGACGGGCGTCGGGTGCCTCTACGTCAAGGACCTCGACGGCATCGACCTCGGCGTGCTCGAGGACGTCGTCGCCGCCTCCTACCGCGCCGTGACCTGCGGGACCTTCGGCCGGGGCGCCCACGACGGTGCAGCCTCGGACTGAGCCGGGACCGAGGCGTCACCGAGGCCGTCGAGCAATCTTTCGTCATGTTCGGGTATCCCCGCTGACCAGGCCCGATGTTTCCGCGGGCACCCGGAGCTCTGGACTTAAGTCCAAAGACATATAACCCGGTCGGCACCTAACTTGGGGAGCAACCGGGCTGCGGTCGCAGCCGCGGAGGACACGACGAAGGGGATCGCAGTGGCGGGGGTTCGAGAAGTTCGGGAGGACCAGGTGGCGCAGTGGCTGACGGTGGTGGCCGTGGCGCTGTTCATCGCCAACGGCGCGGTGCTGGCGCTGGGCGCCCAGTCGTACGGGTGGGCCGCGCTGCTGGTCGTGGGCGCCGTGCTGGTCACCATCTCCACCGGCATCCTGGAGCGCCCGCTGCGCCGGAGCTGACCGCACGCCCGGCCCGTTCGGCCACCGGGTGCCGGACCGGGCCGGCCAGGACGAGCATGCGGCGATCAGCGCACGAGGCTGCGGCGCCCGGGCCGGCGAGCTCCTCCGGCCCGACCGCGCGCCCGGACACCGCCAGCAGCAGGGCGGCGGCGGTCCCGCGCACTTCCGGGCCCGTGCCGGACTCGAGTCCGGCGTCGGTGGTCACGACGCGCAGCCCATGAGCGCGCTCCTTGCCGCCGCCGAAGCGCACACTGGTCCGCAGCTGGTGGCGCAGGGCCTCGGTGACGGGCCCGACCGGATAGATGCGGGAGATGCCGAGGGGCCGCCGGATGTCCTCTCCGTGCACGATCGCCTCGATCAGCCGGGTGGCCGGCGGCGCCGGGGCGCTGGTCGTGCGGCCGCCGACCGCGCGGAAGGCGGCTAGGGTCGCGCGCGGATCGGCACGGCGTTCCCGGGCGATCCCCCGGGCGTTGCAGCGGTCGAAGTCGAGACCGGTGGCGGCGAGACGGCACAGGAAGCCCCGTCGTGTCGTCCGGGCGTCGTCGACGAGGTGCGCCAGGACGTCGTGCACATCCCAGCCGGGGCACAGGGACGGGGTGGCCCACTGCGGTGCCGGCAGGTGCTCCAGGTCCTGCGCGAGCGCCTGACGCTCGGCGTGCACCACGGGCCAGATCTCGGTCATGCGGACTCCTCTGTCCTGCGGCGGGCCGTCACCGGACGATGCCGTGCGGTGACGCGCCTGCACTACGTCGGGGGAGGCTCCGGGTCGGTGTGCTGGTCGGCGCCGCGGCGCAGGAGCGCGCGCTGCCGCAGCAGCCCGGAGACCACGAAGCTCAGGGCCAGCGAGCAGACGAGTGCCACCAGGTAGCTGTCCAGCGCCCACGACAGCAGCGGCAGGAGCCCGCCCAGGCACACGGCCGCCAGCAGCTGCTCCTTGGGCGAGCCGGCGGGCTGCGGGGTCTTCCCGGCGTTCATTCCTCCACCCTACGGACCGCGCCCGACGCCTCGGCGACCGACCCGCCCCGGCGGTGCCGCCGGGCGGCCGGGGCGGCCGGGCGGCCGGGGCGGCCGGGACCACGCCCACCCGCGGCCGCGGCTCGGGTTCCCCTCGGGCGGGTCACGCGCTCCGGCCGAGCTCGCGCCCGATGGCCTGCGCCGCCTGCCGCACGACCGGCACCAGCGCCTGCATGCGCTCGGCGGGCATGTACGGCTGCGTGGCCGAGACGCTGATCGCCGCCACGACCGCGCCGCGGGCGTCGCGGACGGGGGCCGCGACACAGCGGATCCCGGGCTCGTTCTCCTCCAGGTCCATCGTGCTGTCCCGGCCGGCACCGTCCTCCATGGTCCGGCGGAACGCGGCGAGCTCCTGCGGGGAGTGCGCCCCCGGGTGCTCCGCGGTGTACTGCTCCGCCCAACGGTGCGGCTCGTCCAGGAGCAGGGACTTACCGATGCCCGTGCGGGTCAGCGGCATCCGGTGCCCGATCCGCGAGCGCATCTCGGCTCCGCGCGAGCCGGGGATCTTGTCGAGGTAGAGCACCTGCCCGGCGTCCTCCACGGCCAGGTGCACGGTGTCCTGCACCGTGGCCGCCAGCCGCTCCAGGACCGGGCGGGCGAGCACCGGCAGGGGTTGCTGGTGCAGGGCGCGGAAGCCGTAGTCGATGAGCTGCGGCCCCAGCGTGTAGGACGTGCCGTGGACCGTCCGGACGAAGCCTCGCAGCTCCAGCAACTGGATCAGCCGGTGCGCCGTGCTGCGGCCGATGCCCGTGGCGTCCACGACGCCCTTCAGGTCGTGGGCGCCCTCCGCGACGGCGTGCAGGATGTCCAGTCCGCGCGCGAGGGTGAGGGTCCCTGCGGGACGGGTGGCCGGGGCGGGCTGCTCTCGGAGGTCATGCAGGGAAGTCTAGGAGGGGAACCGGCCGTCTTCCGGTCCGGGACGGAGTCGTCATGTCCCATTATCTACGACGCTGTTCGACATAGTGAGACAGGTAAAGCACACTCCAGATGTGCCTCAGCTCTCACCCGCCCCCTCCGGTCCTGACCCGTCGGCCCCCGGCCCGGCCTCCTCCCGGCTGGTCGCGCTGGACTGGGGAACGACCTCGGCGCGGGCCTACCTGCTCGACACCGGCGGCACCGTCCTCGACACCGCCCCGGCGGGCCGGGGCGTCCTGGCCGTCACCGACGGGCTGACCACCGCGCAGGACCGCCGCGCGGCGTTCGAGGAGGAGTTCGAGCGGATGTGCGGGCGGTGGCTGGAGGCGCACCCGGCGCTCCCCGTGCTGGCCTCCGGCATGGTCGGCAGCACCCAGGGCTGGGCGGACGTACCGTATCAGCGCCTGCCCCAGGATCTCGAGGCCCTGGCCGGGGCGCTGACGGCGATCCCCACCCGCCGCGGGCCCGTGCACGTGGTGCCGGGCCTGCTGGCGGACGGCGAGCTGCCCCAGGTGATGCGCGGGGAGGAGACCCAGGTCCTGGGCCTGCTCGAGACCGCCCACGGCGACGCGCACACCGGCGGGCGCCGCGGGACGGTCGTGGTCCTGCCCGGCACCCACACCAAGTGGGTGCACGTGGAGGGACGCCGCGTCCTCGACTTCCGCACCGTGATGACCGGTGAGGTCTACGGCCTGGTCACCCGGCACAGCATCCTGGGCCGGCTCGCCCGCCGGCCCGACGCGCCCGACCTGGAGGCCTTCGACCGCGGGGTCCGGACGTCGCTGAGCGCGGACGCCGACGGCGGGATCCTGGCCACCCTCTTCTCCGCACGGACCCTGCCGCTGACCGGGCGCCTGGCCGCCGAGCAGGTGGACGACTACATCTCCGGGCTGATGATCGGCGCCGAGGTGGCCTCCTGGGCGCGCGACCGGCCGGCCTCCGGCGGCTCCCCCGGCGCAGGGCCGGCCGAGGTGCTGCTGTGCGGGGAGCCGGAGCTGTGCCGGCGCTACCAGCGCGCCCTGCACCAGCTCGGCGTCGACGCCCCGGTGGTCGGCGGCGACGTCGTCACCCACGGCCTGCGGAGCATCGCGCTCGCCGCCGGCCTTCTCGATGCCCCGACGGAAGGAACGGCATGACGCACATCCCCACCGGCCTCGTCGCCATCCTGCGGGGCCTCACCCCGCAGGAGGCCCCCGAGGTCGGGGACCGGCTGTACGCGGCGGGCTTCCGCGCCCTCGAGGTCCCGCTGAACTCCCCCGACCCCCTGACCTCGGTCCGAGTGCTGCGCGAGAACCTCCCGCAGGACTGCGCCGTGGGCGCGGGCACCGTCCTGACGGTCGAGGAGGTCCGGGCCGCCCGTGCCGCGGGGGCCGGGCTCATCGTCTCCCCGGCCATGGACCCGGAGGTCATCGCCGAGACGGTCCGCCTCGGCATGCGCAGCTACCCCGGCGTGGCCACGCCCACCGAGGCCTTCGCCGCGCTCCGGGCCGGCGCTCGGAGCCTCAAGCTGTTCCCCTCCGACGCGGTCGGGATCGCCGGGATGACGGCCTGGCGGGCCGTGCTGCCGGCGGACGTCGAGTTCCTGCCCGTGGGCGGGGTCGGCGCCGAGAACCTCCGGGACTGGGTGGCCGCCGGGGCCGGCGGGGCCGGCATCGGCTCGTCCCTCTACCGGCCCGGCGTGTCCGGCCCCGACCTGTCCGCCCGCGCCGAGGCCCTGGTCCGGGCCTGGCGCTCCGCGAGCGACCACCCCGAGAAGTGAGCGAGGAGACTCCATGAGGATCACCGGCGTGACCACCTACACCGTGCCCCCGCGGTGGCTGTTCCTGAAGATCGAGACCGACGAGGGCGTCGTGGGCTGGGGCGAACCGGTCGTCGAGGGCCGGGCGGCGACCGTGGCCGCCGCCGTCGAGGAGCTCTCGGACCACCTGGTCGGCCAGGACCCCCGCAACATCGAGGACCTGTGGACCGTGCTGTACCGCGGCGGGTTCTACCGCGGCGGACCCATCCTGATGAGCGCCCTGGCCGGCATCGACCAGGCCCTGTGGGACATCAAGGGCAAGGCCCTCGGGGTGCCGGTGCACGAGCTGCTCGGCGGGAGGGTCCGCGACCGGATCCGCGTGTACTCGTGGATCGGCGGGGACCGCCCCACCGAGACCGCCGCCGCGGCCCGCGCCGCCGTCGAGCGAGGCTTCAGTGCGGTGAAGATGAACGGCACCGCGGAGCTGCAGTACGTCGACAGCTGGGACAAGGTCGACCTGTGCCTGGAGAGCGTGCGGACGGTCCGCGAGGCGGTGGGCCCGGACGTCGGCATCGGGGTGGACTTCCACGGCCGCGTGCACAAGCCCATGGCCAAGGTCCTGCTGCGCGAGCTCGAGCCCTACCGGCTGATGTTCATCGAGGAGCCCGTCCTCAGCGAGAACGTCGACGGCTTCCTCGATCCCCTGCGCAGCACGTCCACGCCCATCGCCCTGGGCGAGCGGCTGTTCTCCCGCTGGGACTTCAAGGACGTCCTGGCCTCCGGCGCCGTGGACATCATCCAGCCCGACCCCTCCCACTGCGGCGGCATCACCGAGGCCCGCAAGATCGCGCACATGGCCGAGGCCTACGACGTCGCCCTGGCCCTGCACTGCCCCCTGGGCCCCATCGCCCTCGCGGCGTGCCTGCAGATCGACGCCGGCTGCTACAACGCCTTCATCCAGGAGCAGAGCCTGGGCATCCACTACAACGAGAGCAACGACCTGCTGGACTACCTGGCCGACCCGTCGGTCTTCGACTACGAGGACGGCATGGTCCGGATCCCCGGCGGGCCCGGGCTGGGCATCGAGGTCAACGAGGACTACGTCCTGGAGCGGGCCCGCGAGGGCCACCGCTGGCGCAACCCGGTCTGGCGCCACGCCGACGGCTCCTTCGCGGAGTGGTGAGCCGGCGGCCACGGACCTGAACGCCCCGGACCTGAACGCCCCGGACGGCCCCGCCCTCGTCCCGGCGGAGGCCCTACCGCACGTGCTCGCGCAGGAACGCGACCGCGCGCGCCCAGGCCGTCCTGGCGTCCTCGGGCCGGTGGTTGTGCCGGTTCTCGTCGTTGTGGAAGGCGTGCGGGGCGTCGTAGAAGTGGAACTGCACGACCGGGGCCCCGGACTCCCGGCGGATCTGCTCCTCCAGGGCCTCGGCCTTCTCGGGCGGGTACGACCGGTCCTGCCGGCCGTAGTGGCCCTGCACGGCCGCGCGCAGCCCCTGGTAGGCGTCCGGCAGCCCCTGGCCGACGCCGTAGAACGGCACTGCGGCGCCGATCCGCTCGCCCTGGTCCGCGGCGAGCGCCAGGACGAACCCGCCGCCCATGCAGAAGCCGACGGCGCCCAGGGTGGCGCTCGTGACGGCCTCCTGGCCCAGGAGGTGGTCCACCGCCCCGCCGAGCAGGCGGGCGCCCTCCTCCTCGGGCAGCCGGGCCATCATCGCGGCGGCCTCCTCGGCGTCGTGGGTGATGGACCCGCCGTAGAGGTCCGGGGCCAGCGCGACGAAGCCCTCCGCCGCGAGCCGGTCGGCCACGTCGCGGATGTGGTCCGTCAGCCCCCACCACTCCTGGACCACGATGACGCCGGGACCGCGGCCGGTCTCCGGCAGGGCCAGGTAGCCGTGGGCCTGTTCCCCGGCCGAGGGGAAGGTGACGTTCTGGTGCGGGCTCTGCTCCACTGCGGTGCTCCTTCGTCGGGGATCCGGCCCGGCCAGTGTAGGCAGGCGGCCCGTCATGTTCGGACGGGAAAGACCGCCATTTCCCTTTGCTTTCGTACACTTCAGTACGGTCAAGGGGACAGGGTCGATCGAGCACTGGAGACGGGGACGATGCGCGAGCACGGTGGCACCACACCGCACCGGGTTCCCCGGCGACGGAGCCGGGTGCGGCGGACGAGCCCGGCGGTGGGGGTCGTGCTGCTGACCGTGCTCTGCTTCGCCCCCGGCCTCGTCGACCGCTACGCCCTGCCCGTCCTCCTTCCGCACCTGCCGGACGCCGCGGCGCCGCCGCCGGGGGTGGAGGCCTCCCGGACCCCGCTGGGCGACCCGCCGGTCGTCGAGGAGGCGGGCGGCTACCGCTTCATGGACTCGCCCGACCCGGAGCAGGAGATGGTCGCCTACGACCCCTGCCGGCCGGTGCACTGGGTCCTGCGCCCGGACGGCGCCCCGCCCGGAGGGCAGCAGCTCGTGGAGGAGGCCGTGGCCGAGATCTCCGCGGCCACGGGCCTGCAGTTCATCTACGACGGCACGACGACGGAGGACCCCGACACACGGCGGGAGCCCTATCAGCCCGACCGGTACGGCTCGCGGTGGGCGCCGGTGCTGATCACCTGGTCGGACCCGGACGAGGTCCCGGAGCTGGCCGGCGACGTCGTGGGCCTCGGCGGCAGCACGCCCCGGGGCGCACCCGGGAAGCCGCTGGTCTACGTCACCGGCCAGGTCACCCTCGACGCCCCGGGCCTGGCGCCGATCCTGGAGGCGCCCGGCGGCGCTCATCACGTCCGCGCGACCATCGTGCACGAACTGGCGCACGTGGTCGGGCTCGCCCACGTGGACGACCCCGCCCAGGTGATGCACCCGGCGGGTGAGGTCACGACGCTCGCCGCCGGGGACCGGGCCGGCCTGGCCGAGCTCGGCGCCGGACAGTGCGTCCCGCAGCTGTGAGCGGCGGGGCCCCGCGGGTCCGTTCCACGGATCGGGCGCGGTGAACGTCGGGGCCGGCATGGACGGTCTCTTCTCCGACCACCCGGATCTGGCGGTCGCGGCCGTGGACGAGCGGAGCTGAGCGGCCGACCGCCGGTCGAACGGCCCGGAGGAGCAGCCCGGCACGGCCCGGGCGGCCCCTCCGGGCTGTGCCGTCGGCGTGCTGACGAGGGACAATGGACCTCCACCCGCGTCCGATGCGGGCGCGCCCCGCTCCCAGGAGATCCATGCAGCACGCGCACGACCCCTCCGCCCGCCGGGCCGGCCGGCACCCGGCCCGCTGGGCGGTGGCCGTCCCGCTCGCCCTCGCCCTGCTGAGCGGGTGCACCGCCCCGGCCCGGACCACCGCGAGCGCCTCCCCGGCCGGGCAGGCCCTCGAGGCGCTGCCCGTCGAGGAGGCCGGCAGCGGCGACGACTACGACCGGCTCGCGCAGTTCGGCGACTGGGCCGATCCCGACGGCAACGGCTGCGACGCCCGCAACGACGTCCTGGCCCGGGACCTGACCGGCACGGTGCTCGGCGACGACGGGTGCACCGTCCTCTCGGGGACGCTGGAGGACCCCTACACGGGGGCGACGATCGACTTCCGCCGCGGACCGCTGACCTCCGCCGACGTGCAGATCGACCACGTGGTGGCGCTCAAGAACGCATGGGTCACCGGGGCGGACCGGCTCCCCGCGGACGAGCGGCAGGCACTGGCCAACGACCCGCTGAACCTGCTGGCCGTGGACGGGCCCACCAACGGGGAGAAGTCCGCCTCGGACGCCGCCGCATGGCTGCCGCCGGACGAGGCGTTCCACTGCCCGTACGTGGCCCTCCAGATCGCGGTGAAGACCCGCTACGAGCTCTTCGTCACGGCCGAGGAGAAGGCCGCCATGGCCCAGGTCCTGGCCGGGTGCCCCGAGCAGGACCTGCCCGACGGCGCCTCCGCGGCCCGGGCCGGTGCGTCCTCCCCCGCGCCGTCGGCCCCGGTGGAGGTGTACTACCCGAACTGCGACGCCGTGCGCGAGGCCGGCGCCGCACCGCTGCGCGCGGACGAGCCCGGCTACCGCCCGGCCCTGGACCGGGGCGGGGAGCCGGGCGTGGCCTGCGAGGACTAGCCGCGCCGACCGGCTGCTGGCTCCTGCGGCGCAGCCGCGTCGGCTGCCGGCTCCTGCGGCGCAGTGTCCGAGGTCGCGGGCTCCGGCGATCCGGCGTCCGGATCCGAGGCCGCCGGCTCGGAAGGCACGGTCTCCTGTGACGCCGTCTCCTGCGGCGCCGTCTCCTGGGCCGCCGCGGCGGCCCAGGAGGCGCCCGGCGCGCGCGGCACCCCGGCCGCGAACGCCTTCCGCACCGCGGCGGCCTGCTCCTCCGGGCCCGCGTGCTCGGCGGCGGCGATCACGGTCACGAACGCCTTGGTGTCGTGGACCAGGTCGGTGATCGTCTCGGGCGAGTCCACGGCCCAGCCGTAGGCGGTGGCGTAGTCCACGGGGCGCGCGAGGGTGCACGGTGCCCTGGTCGTCGATCTCCACGCTCATGCTCGTGCGTCCTCCTGTGCCGGTGACCGTCCCGGAAGGGCCGGATCTGAGGCGAGGGTATCCCAGGCGGAGGCGGTCCGTGCTGACATCCTGTCGTCGGGTGTTGTCAGCTCCGCTCCCTAGACTGGACCGGTGCAGGCCTGGATGGAGTCCCTCCCCCTCGGTGCCGCGATCCTGTTCTTCTGGGCCGTGGGCATCGTGCGCACCACGGCCGTCTTCGCCCTGGGCCGCGCCGCGGCCACCGGCGGCAGCCGGCGCTCCGACCGTGTCCGCCGGCTGATGGACACCGCCCTCTACCGGCGGGCCCAGCGGCTCGTGCACCGCTGGGGCGTGCTGGCCGTGCCCGCCTGCTTCCTCACCGTGGGACTGCAGACCGCCGTCATCCTCACCACCGCCGTCACCGGCATGCCCCTGCGCCGCTGGATCCCCGCGATGCTGGTGGGCACGCTCATCTGGGGCACCGTCTACGGGACGGTCGGGATGGCCGTGGTCTGGGCCTGGCTGCGGGAGCCGTGGGCGGTCCTGCTCGTCGTCGCCCTGCTGGCCCTGCTGGCCGCCGCCCGCGCGGCCCACGCCCGCCGCAGCGCCCGGCGCACCGCGGACCGGCAGACGTCCCCGGGACGCAATTGATCAGCACACTTGCTGTCGCGCGCGGCGACTCTCTACGGTGGGTCCACACCCACCGACAGGAGCACCGATCATGCAGCTCAAGCCCATCGCGGACCAGGTCGTCGTCGTCCTGGGCGCCTCCAGCGGCATCGGCCGCGCGTCCGCCCTGCGCCTGGCCGAGAAGGGGGCGGCGCTCGTCGTGGCGGCCCGCAGCGAGCCCGGCCTGCAGTCCCTCGTCAAGGAGATCACCGACCGCGGCGGCCGGGCCGCCTACGTGGTGTGCGACGTCGTCGACCCCGACCAGGTCCAGGCCGTCGCCGAGGCGGCGGTGTCCGCCTACGGGCGGATCGACACGTGGGTCAACGTGGCGGCCGTGCTCGTGCACGCCCCCTTCGAGCAGACCCTGCCCGAGGAGTTCCGCCGCCTCATGGAGATCAACTACCTCGGCCAGGTGCACGGCGCCCTCACCGCGCTGCCGCGCCTGCGCGAGGCCGGCGGCGGCGCCCTGATCACCGTCTCCTCCGTGGAGAGCCGGGTCGCCCTGCCCCGGCACAGCGCCTACGCCGCCTCCAAGCACGCGGTGGAGGGCATGACCGACGCGCTCCGGCGGGACCTGATGGCCGAGGGGGCGCCGATCTCGGTCACCAGCATCAAGCCGGCCACCATCAACACCCCGTTCTTCACCAGCGCGGCCCACACCCTGGACGTGGAGCCCACCGGCCCGCCGCCCATCTATCAGCCCTCCGTGGTGGCCGACTGCGTGCTCTACGCCGCCGAGCACCCGGTCCGGGACCTCTACGCCGGTGGGGCCGGGCGGATCATGTCCGCCGTCCAGGCCCTCGCGCCGCGGCTGATGGACGCGGCGCTGTCCCGGGCCGTGCCGCTGGAGAGCACCTCGACGCCCGCCCCGGGCGGCGCCCCCGGCACCCTGTACGCCCCCCGGGAGGAGGACAACCGCGCCGAGGGGGATCTCGGTGCCCGGGCCCGCGGCGTCAGCGCCTACACCTGGCTGCAGACCCACCCCCGGGCCGCCTCCCTGCTGGCCGGAGGGGCGCTGGCCACGGCCGCGCTCGCCCGGAACCGGCGGCACGGCCGCTGATTCCCGCGCTGGGCAGCGACCGCTGCCGCTCCGGGCAGCGTCCCGGGGACGCCGCCGGGCCGGGCGCACGGCGCGCCCGGCCCGGTGCCGTCCCCGGCGTCCGCGGTCAGCCGCGCAGGGACAGCTCCTCGTCCTTGATGTCGGCGAGCGGGCCGAGCACGGCGCCGTCGAACGGCGCCGGCTCCCGGCCCTCCCGCACCAGGTGGGGCCAGTTCCGGTTGGCCAGGGCGCCCTTGCCCAGGGCGACGACGTCGGCCGCGCCCGTGCCCAGCAGCGCGGCCGCGGCGTCCGGGTCGTCGAGGTGGCCGTTGGCGATCACGGTGACCCCGGCGTGCTCCTTGGCGAGCGCGGCCAGCGACTCGCCGTCCCCTCCGAAGGCCGGGGCGGTGGCTCGGTACTCGGTGGTGTGGACGAAGTCGATGCCCGCGGCGCCCAGGGCCGTGAAGATCACGCGGGCCTCCTCGGCGCCACCGCTCCACCGGTGCTCGGCGTCGCTGACCTTGGCCTGGGAGATGCGGATCCCCACGGTCATCTCCGGCCCCACGGCCTCGCGCACGGCGCGGCAGATCTCCACGGCGAAGCGCACCCGGTTCTCGGGCGAGCCGCCGTACTTGTCGGTGCGCCGGTTCAGGTAGTCGGTGAGGAACTGGTCCAGCAGGTACCCGTTGGCGCCGTGGATCTCCACACCGTCGAAGCCCGCGTCCTGGGCGTGCAGGGCGGCCGTGACGAAGCCGTCCCGGACCTTGTCCATCTGCTCCGGGGTGATCTGCTGGGGCACGGGGAACGGGCCCTCGCCGCGGTAGAAGCCGAGCTGCTCGCCCTTGGGCGCCACCGCGGAGGGTCCGACCGTGGCGTCGACGTACCGGTTGCCCTGGGTCTGGGCGCCGGCGTGCATGAGCTGGGCGAAGATCCGCGCCCCGGCCGCGTGCACGGCGTCGACGACGGGGACCCAGGACTTCGCCTGCTCCACGGTGGCGATGCCCGGCTGGTGCAGATAGCCCTGGCTGTAGGCGGTGTCGGGGTAGATCCCCTCGGTGATCAGCAGCCCGAAGCCGCCGCGGGCGAAGGTCTCGTAGTAGGAGACCATCCGGTCGGTGGCCCGGCCGTCCTCGGTGGCGCTGATGCGGGTCATCGGGGCCAGGGCGACGCGGTGCGCCACCTCCGTGGCGCCGATCCGGACGGGTGACCAGAGCGGGGCGAACTCCTGCATGGGCATCTCCTTCGATGTCTCTGTCTGTGGGCTGCGGATCTGTACTGGGTATCGGTGCGATCCGGATCCGTGCGGTCTCGAGCTCTGCGGTCTCGAGCCGTCGACGCGGTCGTGGGCGGGGCCGCCGGCACGTCCAGGGCCCCACGGTGGAGCGAACGTCCGCGCCGTGCGTGGCATTCCGCCGGGGGGATCGGCCCGTCGCCCGGATTCAGGGGATTTTCATGGAAGCGGATTAGTGTTGCAACTGTGATGTCCACGATGCAGACCCCACTTCCCCACATGTTCGCCGCCAGTCTCTACGCCGCGGAGCGGCTGCTCGCCGAAGCCATCCACGACGAGCACGTGAGCGTCGACGCCGTGGTCGTCCTGGACGCCCTGACCGAGCACGTCACGGCCGAGGCGGCCCCCTCGCTCGACGCCGTGGCCCGCGACGCCCAGCTCACTCCGGGGCAGCTCGACACCGCCCTGCACGACCTCGCCGAGCTGGGCTACCTCCAGGAGCTGGCCGAGCACGCGCCGCACCTGTCCGGGCTCCGCGCCGCCCTCGACACGGCGGCCTGACCGCGGCGGCCCGGCCGGCGCCGGAGGGGGTCACCGGCCGCGGACCGCGGCCTGACCGCCGGCGTCCCGACCGCGGGCCGTGCGGGCGGGAGGACCCGGTGCCACCGGTGGGCGCTCAGCGCGCGGAGAGCCGCCGCGCCCCGCTGCTCTCCCGCACCACCAGCTCCGCCGGGTAGACGATCGGCGCACGGCGGGCCCCCGGGGAGTCGATCTCCTCGAGCAGGATCCGGCACGCCGCGCCGGCCATGGCCGACATCGGCTGGGTGACCGTGGTCAGCGGGGGAACGGCGGTGGCGGCGAGGGCGTGGTTGTCGTAGCCGACCACCGCGACGTCCTCGGGCACCGAGCGGCCGCGCCGGCGCGCGGCCTCGAGAACCCCCAGGGCCATGAGGTCCGAGGCCGCGAAGACGCCGTCGAGCTCCGGGGCCTCCTCGAGGAGCCGCAGCGCGGCCTGCCGGCCGCCGGCCGTCGTGAAGTCCGCGTGCACCACCGGCCCCTCGGCCAGGCCGGCCTCGCGCAGCCCGTCGCGCCACCCGGCGAGCCGGTCGGCGGCCGCGGTCATGTCCGCCGGGCCGGCGACCGTGCCCACCCGCGTGCGGCCGCCGGCGGCGAGGTGCAGGGCGGCGAGCCGACCGCCCTGGTGGTTGTCGGTGTCCACGTAGGGGACCCCGGGCCGGCCCTCCCAGGGGCGGCCGATGAACACGGTGGGCAGACCGGCCCCCGGCAGGGACGTCGTCCACGGATCGTCCCGGTGGTGGGAGACCACGACGGCGCCGTCCACGTGCCCGCCGCGCAGATAGCGCAGCACCCGCCCGGAGTCGTCCCCGGTGCGGGACATGAGCAGGACCAGCTGCACGTCCGTCTCCCGGAGGCGTCGGTGATGCCCGTGATGATCACGGCGAAGAACGGGTCCGCCATGATCCGGACGTCCGGCTCCGGGATGACCAGGGCGATCGAGGACGTGCGCCGGGTGACCAGGCTCCGGGCCGCGCGGTTGGGCGTGTAGCCGAGCTCGACGACGGCGGCGTCCACGGCCGCCTGCGCCCGCGGGCTCACCCGGTCACCGCCGTTGACGGCCCGTGAGGCGGTCGACCGGGACACGCCCGCCGCCGCGGCGATGTCCTCCAGGGTGGGGCTGGGCCGCCCGGTGCCGGCGTGCCCCGCCCCGTGCCGCTCCGCGCTCACCGACCGGGCGATGCGGCGCCCTCGAGCGGTCCGGGCTCCTGCGAGGGGGACGCCGGAAGCGCGTTGGCCGCGGCCACGGCGGCGTACCACCGGGCGCTGGCCTTGGGGGTGCGGCGCTGGGTCCCGTAGTCCACCCGGACCAGGCCGAACCGCTGGTGATAGCCCCACGCCCACTCGAAGTTGTCCATGAGGGACCACGCGAGGTAGCCGCGCACGTCCACGCCGTCGTCGATGGCGTCCTTGACGGCCCGCAGGTGGGCGTCGAAGAAGTGCAGCCGGTCCTGGTCGTCCACGAACCCCGAGGCGTCGGGGGCGTCGTCGTAGGCCGCGCCGTTCTCCGTGATGAACACGGGGATCCCGGCCGGGCCGGTGTACTCCTCCTGCACCCGGTTCAGCAGCCGGCGCAGCCCCTCGGGCTGCACCTCCCAGCCCATCCCGGTGACCGGCAGGCCCCGCGGCACGGACTGCACGCGGTCGGCGGCGACGTACGGGGAGGAGACGGGACGGCTCAGCGGAGCGTGGCCCTCCGGCGCGGAGGGGGCGTCCGGCGCGGCCGTGGTCACGGCCTCCCCGTGGTAGTAGTTGATGCCCAGCACGTCGAGCGGTGCGGCGATGACGGTGAGGTCACCTTCCTGCACGTGGTCGGCCAGGCCCAGGTGGTGCACGTCCTCGAGCACGTCGGCCGGGTACTCCCCCCGGAACAGGGGGTCCAGGAAGATGCGGTTGAACTGCCCGTCGATGCGGCGGGCCGCGTCACGGTCCGCGGCGCTGGCGGGGTCCAGGGGATCGGGCACCGTGAGGTTCAGGGTGATCCCCAGGGTGGCCTCCGGATCGCGCCGCCGCAGCTCCTGCACGGCCAGGCCGTGCCCGAGCAGCAGGTGGTGCGCCGCGGCGAGCGCGGCCCGGGGCTCCTGCCGGCCCGGGGCGTGCACGCCGGCCGCGTAGCCCAGGAAGGCCGAGCACCACGGCTCGTTGAGGGTGGTCCAGATCCGCACGCGGTCCCCGAGGGCCTCGTGCATGACGGCCGCGTACTCGGCGAACCGGTGGGCGGTCTCCCGGTTCGTCCAGCCGCCCCGGTCCTCCAGCGCCTGCGGGAGGTCCCAGTGGTAGAGAGTCAGCCACGGCTGGATCCCCGCCTCGAGGAGCTGGTCGACCAGGCGGGAGTAGAACGCGATGCCCTCGGGGTTGGGCGTGACGCCGTCCGGCACGCACCGGGCCCACGACGTCGAGAAGCGGTAGGCCTGCAGGTTCAGCTCCTGCATCAGGGCCACGTCCTCCGCGGACCGGTGGTAGTGGTCGCAGGCGACGTCCCCGTTGTGGGCGTCGGCCACGGCTCCGGGGACGCGGGCGAAGACGTCCCAGATGGAGTCCTCCCGGCCGCCCTCATGGGCGGCGCCCTCGATCTGGTAGGCGGCGGTGGCCGCGCCCCAGACGAAGTGGTCGGGGAACGACAGCGGTGTGGTGCTCATCCTGTGACTGCTCCTTGCACGGGTCCGGGAACGAGGTGGCATCCGGTCGCCACGAGGAGCGGCAGCGGGCCGATTCGGCGGGGCGCCCAGTTCGTGGGAGCGCTCCCACCCCACCCTCACTGTGCGTGGCGGCCGTCACGGTGTCAAGCATCCTGTCGATCCGAGGGCCGGGCGGCGTGTTGCGCCCGGCACGTCGTGGCGAGCTGGCCCGGACTCCTGCCGAAGCCCGCCGGCGGACACGGGGACGCCCCCGGGGAGCAGCTGCTCCCCGGGGGCGTCCCCGTGCGGCCGCACGGGCGGGGTGCCGTACGGCACCGGTCGTGCGGTTCGAGTCGTGCGGTCTCAGTCCTCCGGGTCGGAGTCCTCGTTCTTGGCGTCGCCGTGCTCGTGCGGCACCGGGGTCATCTCGGTGGTCATGTCGGCGTCGTCGATCTTGGCCGCGTCCTCGATCGGGTCGGGGCTGGAAGTCGGCTGGTCGCTCACGGGTGCTCCTTCGTCGGGACGGCTGGATGTGCTCAGCCTACGACCACGCCGCGCTCATCCGGCGCCGTCGGCCGGGGCGCGCAGCGGCGCGAGCGCCGTGGACCAGGCGATCACCTGGTCCAGCATCGTGGACAGCGCGCGCAGGTGGTGCTCCGCCGGGGCGAAGGTGCTGTAGTGCTCGAAGTCGGTGCGCAGGGACAGCGCGACCTGCTGGCGCACGTCCGCCAGCTGGAGCTCCCCGGCGACCTGCCGCAGCTGCTCCACGGCGCGCACCCCGCCGGCGGAGCCGTAGGAGACGAAGGCCACGGCCTTGTTGTTCCACTCGGCGTAGAGGTGGTCGAAGGCGTTCTTCAGCACCCCGGGGGCACCGTGGTTGTACTCGGGAGTGACGACGACGAAGCCGTCGAAGCCGTCGATCGTGGCGGCCCACCGTCGCGTGTGCTCGTGCTGGTACCGGCCCGCCGAGGGCGGCACGGGCTCGTCCAGGTGCGGCAGGTCGTGCTCGCGCAGGTCGAGGAGCTCGAAGTGCGCGTCGTCGCGGTGGGCGGCGTGGGTGAGCACCCACTGCGCCACGGCCTCCCCGTTGCGCTGGGGGCGGGTGCTGCCGAGGATGATGCCGATGCGGACCATGACGGTTCCTCCTGCGTGGGACGGATCAGGGGCGCGGGATGGATCAGGTGCGGACGGTGGACGCGAGTTCCCGGGGCCCGGAGGTCCCCGCGCCCAGCAGCCGTACGGCCTCCCGGGCGGCCGCCCGTCCCGCCCGGGTGGCGCCGAGGGTCGAGGCGGAGGCCCCGTAGCCGACGAGCAGCACGCGCGGGTCGGCCAGCACCCGCACCCCGTCCGTCCGGATCCCCCCGCCCGGCTCGCGCAGCCCGAGCGGGGCGAGGTGGTCGAGGGCGGGCCGGAAGCCGGTGGCCCACAGGATCGCGTCGGCGCGGATCTCCCGACCGCCGGCCAGGCGGACCCCTTCGGCGGTGAGCTCCCGCAGCGGACCGGCCGAGACCAGGACCCCGGCCTCGATCCCGGCCCGGTACTGCGGGGTGAGGGGCAGGCCGGTGGCCGAGACCACGCTCTCCGTGGGCAGCCCCGCCCGGGTCCGCTCGTCGACCCGGCGCTCCACGTCCCGGCCCCACTCGGCGTCGAAGGGGCGCGGTGTGAACTGCGGCGGGCGGCGGGTGACCCACGTGGTCGTGGCGCCGGCGGCGTCCAGCTGCAGCAGGAACTGCACGGCGGAGGTGCCCCCGCCCACGACCACGACGTGCCGGCCGCGGAACTCCTGCGCGGAGCGGAAGTCGTGGGTGTGCAGCTGCCGCCCCCGGAAGCGCTCCCGGCCGGGGTAGTACGGCCAGTGCGGGCGGTCCCACGTGCCGGTGCCGTTGATCAGCAGCCGCGTCCGCCAGGTCCCGGTGTCCGTGACCACGTCGAGCGGCCCGCCTTCGGAGACGGACTCCACCCGGCGCACGGCCACGGGACGGTGCACGGGCAGCTCGAAGCGGCGCTCGTACTCGCCGTAGTAGCGGGTGACCACGGCGGAGGCGGGCTCGGCCGGATCGGGGACCCCGAGGGGCATCCCCGGCAGGTCGTGGATGCCGTGGGCCCCGCCGAAGGTCAGCGAGGGCCAGCGGTGCCGCCACGCTCCCCCGGGCCCGGGATTGGCGTCGAGGACCACGAAGTCCTCCTCGGGCACCAGCCCGCGGCGGCGCAGGTGGTGGGCCGCGGACAGTCCCGCCTGCCCGGCCCCGACGACCACGACCTTCTGCACAGCACCCCCCGTTCGTTGACGTATCACTGATCAGGGAACGCCAGGCGGCCATGGGCTATTCCGGCCGACGGGGCGGGGCCGGAACCGCACCGGCACGCAGCGGGGTGCGGACACCGGGTCCGACCGCAGCGCCCCGGGGAGACGTCAGGGGCGCTCAGGCGCGGCCGGGCTGGTGCTCCCGCGCGGCGCCGACCCGGTGCAGGGCGTCCCCGGTGAGCCGGAAGACGGACCACTCGTCCTGGGGCAGCGCGCCGAGGCTGCGGTAGAAGCCGATCGACGGCTCGTTCCAGTTCAGCACGCTCCACTCGACCCGGGCCCAGCCCTGCGCCACGGCGTGCCGGGCCAGGGCCTGCAGCAGTGCCTTGCCGTGGCCGGCGCCGCGGGCCTCGGGGCGCACGTAGAGGTCCTCAAGGTGGATGCCGTGCACGCCCTCCCAGGTGGAGAAGGTGCGGAACCACAGGGCGAAGCCCTGCAGGCGGCCCTCGTCCTCCGCGACGTGGGCGAAGACCGCCGGGTGCTCCCCGAACAGCGCCTGCGCCAGCTGCTGCTCGGTCATCCGCACGGCGTCGGGCTCGCGCTCGTACACGGCCAGGTCCCGCACCATCCCGAGGATGGCGGGCACGTCCTCCGGGCGGGCCTGACGGATCTGCGACATGACCGGCAGACTACCGCACCGGCCCGGGCCGGACCGGCGGGACGGGCTGTGGGACGGGCGGCAGGAAGGGTCCGGAGCGGGGCGTTCAGAGCAGCGAGCGGACGTGCCGGATGGCCCGCTGGGCCTCGGGGGTCCACCACGCGCCCACGTAGACGTGGAAGGCGCCGGGCTCGTAGAGCAGCCGCCCGGGGTTGCCGGCGCGCTGCAGGGCCCGGGCGAAGCCGAGGGCGTCGGCCGCGAGGATGTCCCGCCCGCCCTGCACCAGGTGCACCGGGGGCAGGCCCTCCACGTCCCCGTGGACGGGGCTGACCAGGGGGTCGGTCAGCGAGCGGTCCCCGGCCCAGGCCTGGCACAGCGGGACGACCTCGTCCGTGCTCAGCATCGGGTCGTGCGGGTCGATCTCGCGCACGGCCGGGTGGCTCGCGGTGACGTCCAGGGCCGGGGAGAAGCCGACGACGTGGTCGGGCGCCCGCAGCCCGGTGTCGCGCAGCAGCATGGCCAGCCCGATCGCCAGGCACCCGCCGGCGGAGTCCCCCGCCACGACGATCCGGTCCACGGCGGGCCGGGCCACCAGGTCGGCCCAGGCCGCGCCGAGGAACTCGTAGCCCTCGTCCGCGCAGCCCTCCGGGGCGAGCCGGTAGAGGGGCACCGTGACCGTGGTGCCCGTGCCCTTGACGACCTCGCGGATGATCCACCAGTGCGCCGGCAGCAGCGGGTTCACGAACGCCCCGCCGTGCAGGTAGATCAGGTGGGACCCGTCCGCGCCGTCGCGCGGGGTCAGGCGCAGCACCGGGCGCCCGCCCACCTCCTCGCGGGTGAGCTCGTGCGAGCGCCGCAGGTCCTTCGGCACCGCCGCGGGCTCCGGATAGGGCCGGCCCCGCAGCTGGTCCACCTCCCGGAACGGGCTGAGGCGGGCGCGCACGGCCACCGCCCGGGCGGTCAGGTCCATCCGCAGGCTCATCGATCATCCCCTCCGGCCGGGCGGCCCACTCCCCGGCCGCGGCACCGCCGCACGGCGGGCCGCCCTCGGCGGTTTGGGCGGCCTGGCCCTGGTCGTGATACATCGTCACCACACCGTCGAACTGCCCGTCCGAGGCGCGGATGAACACGGTGTCGCAGGGGTACGGCCCGCTGGCATCAATGCCCTCCGATTGCGCCAGCGCGATGCCAGGGCGGATGTGCTCGATCTCCTCCCGCCCGAACTGCCCGTTCTCCCCGGCATGGGGGTTCAAGGCGCACACCGCCAAGCGTGGACTTTCCACTCCGGTGCCCTGAACGACTGAATGCAGCAACCTGATCGACTCGACGACGCTCTGCGCATTGATGAGATCGGCGACTTCCTTGATCGCCACATGGGACGTCACACGTGAGGTCGTCAGCCCCGGTACGAAGTTCAGCTCCGAGGTCGTCCCGGAGTACTCCAGGGACTTGGCGAACCATCGGAGCTCGTCCTCCTCGTGCATGCCGGCCAGGTGCAGGGCCGACTTGTTCAAGGGAGTGAAGACGATGCCGTCCACCTCACCGCGCTGGTACATCGCCAGAGCGTCCGTCAAGTCGGCCAGAGCTCGTTCGCCGGCCTCTCGGCTGACCCGGCCCCGCGGTACCTCGCGGTCCGAGAAACGGCTCCCCACCGCAGCGGCCGCCTCCGAGCTCGGTTGCTCAGCCAGGGACAGCGACACCCCGGCCTCATCGGCGATGGCCCGGAGCTCGGCCTCACCGGCGAGGACGTAGACATCGGCCGCTGCCAGATTGGCTGGATTGGCGATCAGCTTTGCAGCGAGCTCCGGGCCGATGCCCGACGGGTCTCCCGGGACCAAGGCCAGCCGGGGACGTGCTGCGGGACGGTTTTCTGTCGGCATATTTCTCCAACCGCTGTTCCGTATATTGCCGATCCTATTGGATCTCTGACTGAGTGTGCCATGGGTCACACTTGAAGACAATGGATTACTCGGGCCTTCTCCGAGACCACCCTGACCGGCCCCACGGGCCCCAAACGCCGACCACCGGGACCGGAGCGCAGACGCTGCGGCCATGCCCGTGTCGGTGGAACGGCTGCTGGCGACGTCCATGTCCGCGCTTTCGGAAAGCTCCCGCCCAGGAACGGTCGACGCAGCTGCCTGAGCGGGGTCAGGCCACCTGACAGCGGAGCGGCTCGCCGCCAAGAGCACGGGCGGCTTCTTCTGTCGCCAACCGCTGCAGATTCGCCAGCGACGCATCCGAGAAGAACGCGGCATGGGGGGTCAGCAGAACGTTGTCGAAATGCCGCAGCTCTGCCTCGAGCGGCAGCGGCTCCGGTTCGAAGACGTCCAGAGCCGCCCCAGCCAGCTTGCCGTTGCGCAGATGGGTCACCAGGCAGACGGATCCACCAGCCCTCCGCGCGAGGTGTTCACCAGCACGGCTCCCGGGCGCATGCGCTCCAGCGCCTCCTGACCGATGAGGTGCCGGTTCTCCGCGGTCAGAGGCGCATGCAGCGACACGGCGTGAGCCGCGGCCAGCAGCTCGTCGAGCTCCACGGATTCGATCCCGATGGCCGCCAGGTGCGCCGGCTCGACGAAAGGGTCATGGGCGACGATCCTGAACCCGAAAGGTTGCAGCCGTGCCGCAACAGCGCGGCCGATGCGGCCGGTGCCGACGAGACCGATCGTGGTGTCGGCGAACCCGGGCAATGGGCCCAGAGCACCAGGGTCCAACCAGCCACGCTCGCGGACAGCCCGGTCGAAAAGACTCAGTTTGCGCAGAAGGGCGAGCAGGCTCGCGACGGTGTGGTCGGCGACGGTGTCGGCGCCGTAGTCCGGCACATTGCAGACCAGGATGCCGAGTTCTCTCGCGGCCGCGACGTCCACGTTGTCGTAGCCGATGCCGTATCGGACGACCGTCGTTCCCGCCTCGAGAGCCTCGAGCACACGACGGGTCATCGGCGCGAAGTTCACGAGCACGACGCTGGCACCCGCCACCGCCTCGACCGTCTCCGCCTCGGTCTGGCACTGATGCTCGGAGAACTCGAGACCGAGTCGTTCGGCCAGGGCCTGCTCCCGGGTCGTGCTGCCGAAAATGTGATCAGTGACCACGATCTTGCCGCTCATTGCATCCTCTCCACACCGTCAATGCGTACTGCTCTCGAAAGTCCGTCACTGCCGGGTGAACGGCAGCGTCTTCATGAACGTCACCTACTCGGGCATCGGCTCTCCGGCCGGACCACTGCCCTCGGCGCCGAGGGCATCGACGCACACCGAACTGCCCGACCTCGTTCCTGCGTCGGGACCGGCACAAGGACGTGGAGGACCGTCACCCCGGTGGTCGCCGGCACCACCTGAACGAAGGGTTGGACGTCTCGGGCGCGGAGAACGATGCCCACACCGTCCTGGGCGGTTGCATCAGAGCTCTCCGAGAACTGCGGTCAGGGCGGCGGACATGATCCGGCAACTCACGGCACCGTGCTCACGACCGTTTCTCGGTCACCGAGGCCATCGGTGTGCCATGCAGGGCCCCACCCGGCTACCCGGCATCCCACCCAAGGATGAGACGGTGGTGCCGTGAGAGCGGTGTCGGGCCAACTTGCCGGTCCGCACTTCCCGCAACGGTGACCACACCCGGCACTCACCGCTCAGCGGCCGACCCAGGTCGCCTTCTCCTTTTTCAGGAAGGCCTGCACCGCGCCGGCGAAGTCCTCGCTGCCGTACACCCTGCGCACGATGTCGTCGTCGTCGTGCACGCTCCCTGCGTGCAGTCGGCGCATGCCTTCCTTGGCGGCCCACATCGTCAGCGGCGCATGGGCCACCAGGCGGCTGGTGAGCTTGTCGAGTTCCTCGTCCAGCTCATCCGTCGAAGCTGTGACGAAACCGCATCGAACTGCTTCGTCGGCCGGCATCAGACGAGCGGTCAGCAACAGGTCGATGGTGCGCGATCGCCCCAGCAGCTGCGTCAGTACTGAAAGGGTGCTCATCGACAAGCAGTTCCCCAGGGTTCGGGCGATCGGCACACCGAACTTCGCCGAGGTGTTGGAGATGCGGACATCTGCCACCGCAGCGATGCCCAGCCCACCGCCGATGCAATAGCCTTCGATGGCTGCGACGACGGGGACGTGCACCGCCGCGAGCCGATTGAGGATCTCACCGATCCGGCGTTCGTATTCGATGCCCTGGTCGCCGTCGAACTCGGTGAACTGAGCGATGTCAGTGCCTGCGACGAAAGCTTCCCCGCCTGCTCCGCGGAGCACCATGACCCGGACGTCGGAGTCGGTGTCCGCCTGCTCGCACGCCTGCTGAAGCCTTTGGTACATCTCCCAGGTCATGGCGTTGCGCTGTCCGGGCCGGTTGAAGGTCACCGTCAGGACGGCCCCGGTCTTGTCGACGAGCAGATCCTCGGTCATGAGTGGTCTCCTGCCTGTGCGACGGCTCGGCCGTCCCCGGCCAGGGCTTCCAGCTCTTCACCCTCGTAGCCCGCGGCGGCCAGTACCTCCCGGTTGCTCGAACCCAGAACCGGCCCTGCGGCGCGCCGGACGGTCGGTGTGCGAGAGAACCGCATGGGCGATCCGAGCTGGCGCACTTTGCCCATGGACGGGTGATCGCCGTCCCAAAAGTATTCTCGCGCCTGCAGGTGCTCGTCGTTGAAGACCTCTCCGAAGTCGAGGATCGGAGCGACCGGCACCCCGGCCGCATTGAGGATGTCGACGATCTCGTCCGTCGTCAGTTCCGCGGTCCGGCGCTCGATCGACTCGATGAGCGGAATCCGGTTCTGCAACCTGTCATAGGTACCGACGTAGCGTGGATCGCTCAAGAGCTCCTTCAGGTCGAGAGCTTCGCAGAACGCCACCCAGTTGCGCGGGGTGTTGGCCCCAACGGTGACGAATCCGTCCTTGCTGACGACAGCCTGGTACGGAGCCTGATTCTGGTGCGCCGAGCCGTGACGGCCTCCGACGGACCCTTCGGCGAAGTAGGCTCCCGCCTCCCACACGGCATATGAGACCCCGGATTCCAGAAGGGACACATCGATGTACTGACCCTCGCCGGAGGTGCGCCGTTCGTAGAGCGCCGAGGTGATCGCCAGGGCGACGTAGAGAGCAGTGGTGAGGTCGCAGATCGGCACGCCGATCTTGACCGGAGGGCGGTCGGAATAACCGGTGATGCTCATGAGCCCGCTGCGGGCTTGGGCCATGATGTCCAGGCCGGGCAGGTGGGCGAGCGGGCCGTCCTGACCCCATCCCGAGGCAGAGGCGTAGACGAGTCCCGGGTTCGCGTCCTTGAGGTCCTCGTAGGAAAGCCCCAGGCGCCGCATGGCCCCAGGGCGCAGGTTCTCGACGACCACATCCGCTGTCCGCGCGAGCTTCTTGAACGCGGCGTTGCCCTCGGGGGACTTCAGGTTGAGAGTCACGGACTCCTTGTTGCGGTTCAAGCGTGCGAACGGCGAGCTCTCACCATTGATCAGCGGGCCGGTGGCACGGGTCTGCTCCCCGCCGTCCGGGTTTTCGATCTTGATGACACGGGCGCCGAGGTCAGCCAGTTGCATGGTGGCGAAGGGGGCGGCCATGAACACCCCAACCTCCAGGACGGTCACTCCGGCCAGCGGAGCCGGCATTGTTCCGTTCATCCCATACCTCCTCAGTGGGTGAGCTCACGCCACTCGCATGCGCGCGATGTGAGCTGGATTACATCCGAATATTGTATACCGTATACGGGCTACGGCTCGAGGGGAAGATCTGCACGCCGCATTACCGGATCGCGCTCGAAGAGAGCATCGCCTGCCCCGTTGACGCCAGGCGTGACCACCCTCCGGCCGGTCGGGAAGACGGTCTACGGCAAAGCCCTGCCCAACGACGAGGCCCGGCTGCCGGCCATCCTCGAAGGGCTGGCCGCCGGGCATGGGCCGATGCTGATGGTCGTGGACCAGCCGGCCACCATCGGGGCGCTTCCCGTGGCCGTGGCCCAAGCAATGGAGGCAGTCGTCGTGGCATACCTGCCGGGGCTGGCCGTGCGCCGGATCGCAGACATGCACCCGGGCACGGCCAAGACCGATGCTCGGGACGTCCTGACCACCGCCGAGGCCGTCGGCAAGGACTTCGCCGACGCCGGGCACCTGGCTTCGTATGCCGGGGTCGCCCCGGTCACCCGCCGTTCGGGGGGACCACGATCTGCGGCGAGCACGCCCCGAAGGGCGGGAACAAGAATCTCGAACGGGCGCTGTTCCTCTCGGCCTTCGCCTCGTTCAACCACCCGCCCTCACAGGCGTACTACGACCGGAAACGCGCCCAGGGCAAACGCCACAACCAGGCGATCATCGCCCTGGCCCGCCGCCGGATCGACGTGCTCTTCGCGATGCTCAGGGACAGAACCCTCTACCAAGACCCCACCGAGCCCCGGACCGTTCCACCGGTGGGCCTGGCCTCTTGACGAAGACCATAGAGGCCCCCTTCCCAGCCCACCCCTCGGAGCCCGAGCCCCTCTGGGGGCTCAGGACGGTACCAGGGAGAATTGTCGCGCTCGTGCACATCCGCCGGGCAACTGTCGCGTCCGGGAGACGGGCGCTTCGGGCCGGACGCGCCGACAGCCCGCGGCCGACCGGCCGTGAGTGTGACAGGGTCTGCCACCGGCGTTGGCCTCGATCCGCTGCCCCGCCGCGGAGGAACGGCGACACCGACAGGGTGGCGTGCCCTAAGGGTTCAGGATGCTGAGCTGTGCTGCTGGATGAGGCCTTCGTACGTGGTGGCATTGGTGCGGCAGTGCTCCACCTCGTGCTCCGTGAGCTCGCGACGCACCTTGGCGGGGATGCCGGCCACCAGGGACCGGGGTGGGACGACCGTTCCTTCGAGCACCAAGGCATTGGCCGCCACGAGGGAACCGGCACCTATGACAGCGCCGTTCAGCACGGTGGCGTTCATGCCGATGAGCGAACCGTCTTCGACCGTGCACCCGTGGAGGACTGCGCCGTGGCCGATGCTCACGTGGTCCCCAATGCGTGCCGGGTAGCCGGGGTCGGCGTGAAGGACAGCGGCATCCTGGACGTTGCTTCCCCGTCCGACGGTGATGCTCTCCATGTCCGCGCGCAGAACGGCCCCGTAGAAGACCCCTGACTGCGGACCGATCGTGACGTCGCCGACGACGGTGGCGGTGGGCGCCACCCAGGCATCCTCGGCGAGGCTGGGAGTGCGGCCGGCGACGGTGATGATGTGGGGCGTGTGTGACATGGGGAGCTCCTTCGTCGTTTCGAATGCGTGGGCATCGGGGGCGGGGGCCAGCGCGGTGTCCCGCCGTGATCAGTGCCACGGACCGGGCGCAGATTGCCGCGAGCGGGTGGTCAGCGATCGGCTCCGCTTCCCCGGAGACGTGACTGAGTTGCAGGCCGCGAGGAACTTCCAGCCAGCACGGACGTCGCCCGCGGCTCGGTCAGCGCACTCTAGGCCCGGTTCTCCTCCAGGGGGGTGACGTGTCGGAACGAGTGTTCCCCGTGGACGGCGAGCTCGGCAAGAGCCGCGTCTGCATCCCCGGCCTCGACGAGTTCGAGCAAGCGCCGGTGCCTGGCCACATGCTCGTCGAGGTCTTCGTAGAACCGTTCCCGGACGACCAGATTTCGCGACATGCACACCAGCAGTTGCTGCTGGAGTGAAGCATAGATCTCCTCCAGGCGCCGGTGCTTCGCAATCCGTATCAGGGCGGAGTGGAAGGCGTACCCGGCCAGCACCAATGCTCCGCGGTCCTGTTCCTGGGCGCAGCGGACCATCTCCTCGAGGGCTGCCCGTGCGGGCTCCAGCAGAGCCGCGTCCTTGACCGGAAGGCCGAGCTCGAACGCCATCCGCTCCAGGGCCGAGCGCAGCGTCATGATCTCATAGACGTCTTCGTCGGTGAGCGTCGCCACGAAACTCCCCCTGCGCGGGCGGGTCACCACGAGTCCTTCGCTCTCCAGTATCCGGAGCGCTTCGCGCAAGGGCGCGCGACTCACGTCCAGTTCTGCCGTGAGGGGCTCCTCCAGCAGCCGCTCTCCCGGCTGAAGCTCTCCGGCGAGAATTTTCTTGCGGATGGCACTGGCTGCCAGGGCGACGAGTGTAGGTGCCTCCAGCCGACCACTGAGGCCGGGCACCCGCCCCACTCGAGGTGATTCCTGAGGTGCCATGGTTCCTGCCTTCTGCTGCTTGCCGTCATCCGCCCGGAGGTTTTCCGTCGAGCCCTGGAAGCATGTTCGTTCCCCACAGGAGCGAGGACTTCCCGGAAAGTGCGTTGAACATTACACCCTGGTCGCGTGAGGACTTCGCTCCGGTCGACAGAAGGAGTCCTTGGCTGACCGATCCGCTTCCATCACAGACACCCCGTGACGGCCAACGTGAACTGCGTCCTCCGACGCACCGGAACACATGTGCGCAGAAGGCGACCCTTCGCCACTGTCAGCCGCGCACGAAGCCTCTGTTTCCTATGCATGCAACAGGCCGCTAACGATCGTCAACGAACAGATGGCACATGACGGCGGTCGTCACCCACACATTGGAGCCGATACAGCGGGCACGGATCGTACTTCATGCCGGCGAGCCTTTTCGACACTGAAATGGCGCAGAGGGTCGGGGCCACCTGCAACGCTGTCTCTGCCAGGCGGGCTTGCTGTGGGCAGACCGGCATCGACGAGCCGGCCGCCCCTTATGCCTTAGGCATGATCGGCCGGAGGTCGAGGTGCGCTCGCCGCCTCCCTGGAGAGCTTCAATCTCGAATCACTCTTCCCAGCCTGATATATGAGTCGTATGCTCAGGGTGGATCCGCCCACGGATCGACCGCCAACTCGACGAGGAGTGGAACAGCATGCGAGAACTCGCGCACCGGCTCGACCGGCTGGGCACCGAAACCGCCTTCAGCGTCGCCCAGGCCGCGGCCGCCTGGAAGGCGCAGGGGAACCGCGTGTACCCCTTCCACCTCGGCGACATCAACATCCCGACGGCCCCGCACATCATCGAGGCCATGAACCGGGCCATCGCCGACGGCTACACGGGTTACTGCCCCGGCCCCGGCATCCCCCAGCTGCGGGAGGCCCTCGCGGAGGACCTCGGCTCGCGCCGCGGCATCGACCTCACCCCCGAGAACATCGTCGTGATGACCGGCGGCAAGCCCGTCATCACGAAGTTCCTGCAGGCGGTCATGAACCCCGGCCAGGAGGTGCTCTACCCGAACCCCGGCTTCCCGATCTACGAGTCGCAGATCGAGTACCTCGGCGGCACGGCCGTGCCGTACCGCTACCTCCCCACGGAGAGCGGCTTCGCGATCGACCTCGACCAGGTGCGCGCCTCGATCACCCCGAACACGGTCGCCATCATCTACAACGACCTGCAGAACCCCATCTCGGCCGAGTCGACGGCGGCCGAGCGCGAGGCCATCGCGCAGCTGGCCCAGGAGCACAACCTCTGGGTGCTCTCCGACGAGGCCTACTTCGAGACGCGCTACGAGGGGGTCTCGAGCTCGATCGCCTCGCTGCCCGGCATGGCCGAGCGCACCGTCATCCTCTACACGTTCAGCAAGAAGTTCGCCATGACCGGCTCGCGCCTCGGCTGCGCCGTCGCACCGCCCGAGATCGCCAAGGTGCTCAGCACCCTCAACACCAACGACGAGTCCTGCACCACGCACTACGTGCAGTGGGCCGGCATCGAAGCGCTCCGCGGCCCCCAGGAACCCGTGCAGCAGATGCTCGACGTCCTGCGCGAGCGCCGGGACGCCGCCTGCGAGCTCGTGAACGCCACTCCCGGCATGCACGTTGCCGTGCCGCAGTCGACCTTCTACCTGTTCCCGGACGTCACCGCCGCCATGGAGCGCATGGGGTACACGGCGGTCGGCGACTTCGCCACGGCGGCGCTGCACGAGACCGGCGTCTCCTTCTGCACGCGGGAGCACTTCGGCCGGCGCCTGCCGGGTGAGGAACAGCAGTACATCCGGCTGGCCTACTCGGGCATCGACGTCGCCGACATCCGCGACGGCCTCGGCCGCCTGTGCCAGTGGATCGAGTCGGCATGAGCCGGGTCGTCGTCACGGGACGGGTGCCCGACGCCGCCATCGAGAAGCTTCGCGCCGCGCACGAGGTCGACGCCTGGCCGGGCCCGCAGTCGATCGACCGCGAGGAGCTCCTGCGCCGCGTGGCCGGCGCCGATGCCGTCGTGAGTCTGCTGACCGAACGCGTCGACGCGGAGCTTCTCGACGCCGCCGGTCCGCAGCTGAAGGTGGTCGCGAACGTCGCCGTCGGCTACGACAACATCGACGTCCCGGCCTGCACCGAGCGCGGCGTCGTGGCCACCAACACCCCCGGGGTGCTCACGGAGGCCACCGCCGACATCGCGCTGGGCCTCATCCTCATGGCGACCCGCCGGCTCGGCGAGGGGGAACGACTCATCCGCTCCGGCCAGGACTGGAAGTGGGGCATGTTCTTCCTGCTCGGCAGTAGCCTGCAGGGCAAGATCCTCGGCGTCGTCGGCATGGGCGGCATCGGCCAGGCGACCGCGCGCCGGGCCAGGGCCTTCGGCATGGAGATCGTCTACCAGTCCCGCAGCGAGATCGATCCGACGATCGCCGCCGAGCTGGGCGCCCGGCGGGTCGAGCTCGACGAGCTACTGGCCGTCTCCGACGTCGTGTCGCTGCACTGCCCCTACGGGCCCGCCACGCGCCATTTGATTGGCGCCGAGCAGCTGGCGGCGATGAAGGACACCGCGTACCTCGTCAACACCGCGCGCGGACCGATCGTCGACGAGGCGGCGCTCGCGTCCGCGTTGCGCGAGGGCCGGATTGCAGGTGCGGGACTGGACGTCTACGAGCACGAGCCCCAGGTGCATCCCGAGCTGCTGGAGCTCGACAACGTGGTGCTGGTGCCGCACCTGGGCTCCGCCACCGTGGAGACGCGCACCGCGATGGCGGTGCTCGCCGCCGACAACGTGCTCGCCGTGCTCGGCGGGGAGCGGCCGCCGACGCCGATCGGGTAGCGGCCGGGCCGTCCGTCGCTCAGGACAGGACCGCGGTGACCGGCTCCCGGACGTCCTCCGCCGTCGGACGCGGCGTCCGGGCCCGCACCGGCCCGGACGCCGACGCCTTGCCGAGGATGGCACTTTCCTGACTTCCGTCGATTCCCTGCCAGTTCCGTGGGAGCATGGACCCATGATCAGCAACGTGGCCGTCATCGTGTTCGACGAGGTCTCCCCCTTCGAGCTCGGGGTGGCCTGCGAGGCCTGGGCGATCGACCGCTCCGGGGACGGGCTGCCGGTCATGGACTTCGCCGTGTGCAGCCCGGACGGGCGGCCGGTCCGCACGATCGCCGGCTTCGACGTGGCCGTTCAGCACGGGCTCGACCGGGTGGCCGAGGCGGATCTCGTGGTCCTGCCGGCCATCTCGCGGAACCGGGACGTTCCGGCCGAGGTGGTCCGCGCACTGCACGCGGCCCACGACCGCGGCGCCCGGATCCTGTCCATCTGCTCGGGCGCCTTCGTGCTGGGGGCCGCCGGGCTGCTCGACGGCCGCCGCTGCACCACGCACTGGATGCACACCGCGGAGCTGGCCGAGCGGTTCCCGGCCGCCCAGGTGGTGCCCGAGGTCCTCTACGTGGAGGACGGCACCATCCTCACCAGCGCCGGCACCGCGGCAGGCCTGGACGCCTGCCTGCATCTGTGGCGCCAGGAGTTCGGCTCGGCGGCCGCCAACACCGTGGCCCGGCGCATGGTCGTGCCGCCGCAGCGCCAGGGCGGGCAGGCGCAGTTCATCAAGGACCCGGTGCCCGAGCAGCGGGCCGAGACGCTGGACCCGCTGCTGACCTGGATCGTGGGGCACCTGAACGAACCGCTCGACGTCGACGCCCTCGCCCGGCGCGCGGCCATGTCCCCGCGCACCTTCGCCCGCCGGTTCCGCGACGAGACCGGCACCACGCCGCACGCCTGGATCACCGCCCGGCGCCTGCACCGGGCCGAGCAGCTCCTCGAGGAGACCGACCTGCCGGTCGAGCGCATCGCCGCGGACGTGGGCTTCGGCAACGCCGCCACGCTGCGCCACCATTTCACCCGGATCCGCCGGCTCAGCCCGCAGCAGTACCGCCGCCGCTTCGCGACCGCCTCGTGAGCACCGCCTGAGCACGCTCTTGGCCGCGATGACGCGGCCGAGGTGCTCCGTGATCATCGCGGCCGGGGCCCAGACAATGCCCCTGCCGGCTCCGGAGCGAGGCACTGGCACATTTGGCAGGAAATGACCGGAGAGAGGCATTTCTGCCACTCGTGAGGGGAGGTCCGAGCGACCAGGCTTGTCAGTGTGAGGGTGGGCCGGATCGGACCGGCGCACGACAGGCAAGGAGCCAACCATGATGACGGACCTGTTCCTGATGCTGGCCGCAGCCGCGGTGCTGTCGGTGTACACGCTGATCGGGCGCCTGGCCATTCCCGCCGAGGACCGGGTGCCGCTGCGCGACCTCGGCGGGGACGGCTGGGTGCACACGCTGCGGCGCAGCCTGGTCGTCCTGGGCGACACCGCCCCGGGCGCCGGCGGGGTGCGGGAACGGGGCTGACCGTGGCGGCCCGGTAGCACGAGGGTTGCGGCGTCGCTGGACCCACACCGCTCCACCGCATAGCGGAGGGCCCCGGTCCGTGTTCGCACCGGGGCCCTCCGCCTGTGGTCTAGAGACTGTGGTCCTCCAGGACATCGAGGTTGCGGAAGACGGGGTCGCCGTCCATGAGTTCCGTCAGCTTCTTCGCGTAGTCCTGGGTCTCCGGGAGGTTGGAGTTCTCCATGGCGGACTCGTAGGAGTCGAAGTGGACGATGTGGGTGAAGCGGTTCGGGTCGTCGCGGTCCCGGGTCGACAAGACCCGCCGGGCGGTCCTGTTCCCCTGGGAGCTGCGCTCCCACTCCGCGACGATCTTCTCCACCTCCTCGGGCTTCGAGGTGCTGAACTCGATCAACTGGACGAAGGCCATGACGCACGCTCCTTCGGATCAGACCTTTCGGGGGCACCAGTTTAATCCCGAGGCGCCGGAGAGTCCCCGACGGGCAGGAAATGACGGAGGGTCAGTGGCCCACCACGGTCTGCCGCTGCTCGCCCAGCCCTTCGATGCCGATGGTCATGGTGTCCCCGGCCCGCAGGTAGGGGAAGCGCCCGGACAGCGCCACGCCCTGCGGGGTGCCGGTGTTGATCACGTCGCCGGGGTCCAGGGCCATGTACTGGGAGAGGTGCCGGACGATCTCGGCGACCCCGAAGACCATGTCCGCGGTGCTGGAGTCCTGCCGGGCCTCCCCGTTGACGGTCGAGTACATCCGAAGGTCCTGCGGGTCGCCGAGGTCCTCGGCCGGCACGAGCACCGGGCCGAGCGGGTTGAAGGTGGGGCAGCACTTGCCCTTGGACCACTGCCCGCCGGACTGGTGGAGCTGGAAGTCGCGCTCGGAGACGTCGTTGCTCACCGCGTACCCGGCGATGCACGCCAGCGCCTCCTCGTGGCCGGCCAGGTAGGACGCGCGGCGGCCGATGACCACGGCCAGCTCCACCTCCCAGTCCACCTTCTCGGCCCTCGGCGGCAGCACGACGTCGTCGTCGGGCCCCACCACGGTGTTGGGGTGCTTGAAGAAGATGATCGGGGTGCTGGGGGGCGGGTCCCCGGTCTCGGCGGCGTGGGCGGCGTAGTTCTGCCCCACGCACACCACCGCACCGGGCCGGGCCACCGGCGGCCCGACCCGCAGGGACTGCGCGTCCTGCAGCTCCGGCAGGGAACGGGCCGCCAGCGCCTGGCGCACCGTGGCGATGCCGCCGGCGGCCAGGAACCCGCCGTCGATGTCGGCGGTGACCCCGGAGAGGTCGTAGACGGTGCCCTCGTGGCGCACCGCGGGCTTCTCACGGCCCGCGGGGCCGAGTCTCATCAGTTCCATGAACAGTCCTTCGGTTCGAGGGGACGGTGGTGTCCGGGCGGGACGGCCCGGCGACGGCGGGGTCAGGTGGCCGGCCGCAGGAGGAGGTCGTGCATGCCGCTGTCCACGGGCAGCGTGGTGCCGGTCGTGGAGCCGTTGGCGGGATCGGCCAGGAAGAGGATGGAGGCGGCGACCTCATCGGCCGAGACGAGCCGGCCGTGCGGCTGGCGAGCCTCGAGGGCCTTCCGCTCGGCCGCCGGGTCCGCGGCGGCCTGCAGCAGCCGGCCGACCCAGGGGGTGTCCGCGGTCCCCGGGCTGACGCAGTTCACGCGGATGCCCTCCCGCAGGTGGTCGGCGGCCATGGCGCGGGTCAGGGCCGCGACCGCGCCCTTGCTCGCCGAGTACAGGGCCCGGTCGGGCAGTCCGTGGGTGGCGGCGATCGAGGAGGTGTTGACGATCGCCGGGGTGCGGGAGCGGCGCAGGTGCGGCAGGGCGGCGGCCGAGACCCGGGCGATGCCGACCACGTTGACGTCGAGCACCCGGAACCACTCGTCGTCGTCGTGGTCGGCCATGGTGCCCACCGCCCCGACACCGGCGTTGTTGACGACGACGTCGATGCCGTCCAGCGCCTCGGCCGCCGCCTCCACGGCCGACTGCACCGAGGACCGGTCGGCCACGTCGCACCGCAGCCCCACGGCCCCGTCCGGCAGGGCGCCGACGTTGAGGTCGAGGACGGCGACGCGGGCGCCGCGATCCAGCAGCTGAGACGTGACGGCGGCGCCGATGCCGGAGGCCCCGCCGGTGACGACCACGCGCAGGTCGGCGAAGGTGTTCATGGGTGTTCCTTCCTGTTCCGTGCCTCTGCTCAGGTGAGCCGCACGTCGGTGGCCGGGCGGGGGCCGGGGTCGTCCTCGGAGGCGAACGCGCCGGCGAAGCGGTGGTAGGCGCCCATGAGGTGGTCGTGCATGGCGTTCTCCGCCGCGTCGGGATCGCAGTCGCGGATGGCCTCCACGATCGCCCCGTGCTCCTGGATGGTCTGCTCCCCGGACCAGTCCGCCGGGTAGAGCCGGAACAGGTGCAGGTGGCAGTGGGTCGCCCGGATCGCCTGGTGGGCGAAGTCGTTGTGCCCGGCCCCGAGGATCAGGTCGTGGAACTGCATGTCGTGGGCCACCAGCAGGTGCCGGGTGCTGGCCTCGGTCGCGGTGCCGGCGACGAAGTCCTGCAGGCCCGCCGCCAAGGCGCGGCCGGGGTTGCTGAGCCGATTGACGGCCGCGGCCCGGGCCGCCCACGGCTCGATGAGCAGGCGCAGCTCGAACAGCTCCCGCAGCTGGTCGAAGCCGAGCAGGGGGGTGGTGCGGTATCCCTTGCCCGGAGTCTTGAGGATGAGGTTGTCGCCCTCCAGCTGGTGCAGCGCCTCGCGCACCGGGGTCTGGGACACGCCCAGCTCCCGGGCGATGGCGTCGATGTTGACCTTGCTGTCCGGGGGCAGCTGGAGGTCCAGGATCCGGGCGCGCAGGACGGCGTAGACGTCCGTGCGCGCCCGGCCAGAGGGGGATGGGGCTTCGGTCATGAGGAGCGGGTTCCTTCGGGCAGAGGTTCGTCCCTGGCCATCCCGTCGGGTCGAGCTCCGTGGGTGGTCAGGTAGTGCACGAGGCGCCCGATCCCGAAGGTCCACGGCTGCAAGTCCTCGGTCGGGGCCACGACGTTCGTCAATGTTCCCAGGCGCCGGCTGCCGATCTGCACGACGTCGCCGTGCTGGTGGGTGAACCCCTTCCCGGGTTCGTCGCGGTCCTCGGTGGGCGCGAAGAGCGTGCCGGTGAACAGCACGAACCGTCCGGGTACTGGTGGTGGGCCCCGTGCGCGGCTCCGACCAGCTCCTCGAAGGGCCGGCTGAGGCGGGAGACGTTGTTGGTGCCGTGCAGCTCGTAGCCGTCCGTGCCGCGCACGGTGAGCTCGATGGTCTCGGTGCGGGCGTCGTCGAGGGTGTAGCTCTCGTCGAAGATCCGCACGAACGGGCCGAGGGCCGCCGAGGCGTTGTTGTCCTTGGCCATGCCCAGCAGCAGCGCGCTACGGCCTTCCACGTCGCGCAGGTTCACGTCGTTGCCCAGGGTGGCCCCGCGCACGGTGCCGCGGCTGTCCACCACCAGCACCAGCTCGGGCTCGGGGTTGTTCCAGGAGGAGAAGGCAGGGATGCCGATGCGAGCCCCGGCGCCCACGGCCGAGAGCACCGGGGCCTTGGTGAAGACCTCCGGGTCCGGGCCGATGCCCACCTCCAGGTACTGGGACCAGAACCCGGCCGCGATCAGGACCTCCTTGACTCGGGCCGCCTGCGCCGAGCCCGGCCGCAGGCCAGCCAGGCTGCCGCCCAGGGCCTCCAGCACCTGTGCGCGGATCCGCTCGGCCTGGGCGAAGTCCCCGCCGCAGCGCTCCTCGATGACGCGCTCGATCATGGAGTCCACGAAGGTCACCCCGCAGGCCTTGACCGCCTGCAAATCCACCGGGGCCAGCAGAGTGGCCGCGGTGTCCGACCCGGCCGCGGTCGCGGCCAGCACCTCGGCCAGGTCCCAGGAGCGGGCCGCACCGGTGCCGGCCGCCGCGAGCACGGCCGCCGGATCGGGGGCCTCGAGAAGCTCCGAGACCGTCCGCACCACCGGGAACAGGTCCACCAGCCGGTCCCCGGCCACCCGCACCGGGCGCGGACCGGCGGTCTGCGGATCCCACACCCGGCCCACCAGCAGCGCCCGGGCGTGGTCGGCGGGCAGCACGCCCGCCGGGTCCAGACGGGGCCCGCCGGTGGTCACGCCGGTGGTCCCAGCGGTGGTCCCGTCAGTGGTGTCGGCGCTCATCGGCGGGCTCCTTCCGTGGCGGCGGGCTCGAACCGGCCGTCCACCCGGCGGACGATCCCCCACGGGTTGGCCTCCTGCAGGGCTGGCGGCAGCACGGCGTCAGGGGCGTCCTGGTAGGACACCGCACGCATGAACCGCCCGATCGCGGCCGTGCCCACCGAGGTGGTGTTCGACGTCGTCGCCGGATACGGCCCGCCGTGGTGCTGGGCGTAGGAGACGGTGACGCCGGTGGGCCAGCCGTTGAACAGCACCCGGCCGGCCTTGCCGGTGAGGGTGCCCACCAGCGCAGCACTGTCGTCCTCATCGTCGCCGTGGACGGTAGCCGTGAGCTGGCCCTCCATCAGCTCGGCGAGGGCGGGCAGCTCGGCGGCGTCCCGGTAGCGCACCAGCACCGTGGCCGGACCGAACATCTCCTGGTGCAGCACCTCGGGGTCCTTGCGGACCTGCTCGGCGTCGACGGCCAGGACGGTCGGGGCGGGCACTTCGTCGTCGGAGCCCGGCACGAGCGTCTCCACGCCCTCCAGCGCCGCGACCTCGTCGCGGGCCTGGCCGAAGGACTCCCGCAGCCCGGGGGTGAGCAGCTTTGCCAGCGGGGCGTCGGCCAGGGCCGCGCTCAGGGTGGCCCGGATCTGCTCCGTTCCGCCCTCGTCCGGGACGAAGAGCACCCCGGGCTTGGTGCAGAACTGGCCCATGCCCATGGTGAAGGACCCGGCGTAGCCGGTGAGGATCTCCTCCGCGCGGTGCTCCCACGCCGCCGGCAGCACGAACACCGGGTTGATGCTGCCCAGCTCCCCGTAGAAGGGAATGGGCTCGGGCCGAGCACTGGCACGGTCGAACAGCGCCCGGCCCCCGGCCGTGGAGCCGGTGAAGCCCACGGCCTTGACCAGGGGGTGGTCCACCAGCGCGGTGGCCGCCTCCCGGCCCTCGAGCACCGCGAACAGCCCCTCCGGGGCCCCGGCTTCCGCCAGCGCCTCGACGACGACCTCGGCGGTGCGCCGCCCGAGCCGCTGGTGCCCGCCGTGGATCTTGTGCAGCACCGCGCACCCGGCGGCCAGGGCCGAGGCACTGTCCCCGCCCATCACACTGAACGCGAAGGGGAAGTTGGAGGCGCCGAAGACGCCCACCACGCCCAGGGGCACGTTGACCCGACGGATGTCCGGGCGCGGGCCCATTCCCCAGTCGGGGTCGGCGTGGTCGACGACGGCGTCCAGGGCCACCCCGGTGCGGACCTCATCGGCGAAGAGCTCCAGCTGGAAGGCGCTGCGCTTGAGCTCCCCGCGCAGCCGGGGCTCGGCGAGGTGGGTCTCCTCCGCGGCGAGGCCGACGAGCTCGTCGTCGTGGGCGCGCAGGGCCTCGGCCAGGGCAGTGAGCCAGGAGGCCCGGGTGGCCGGGGTCTGGGCGGCGGAGATCAGGTACGCCTCGTGGGCGGCCCGGGCGGCGCGGTCCACCTCGGCGGCGGTCGTAGCGGGGCTGAGGGCGGTGTTCATGGTGACTCCTTATGGGGTTGCGGGGTTCAGCGGGCGAGGACGTCCTGCCAGCCGGCCCCGGAGGAGAAGGTCCAGCGCTCGACCGAGGAGCGCAGCATCTCCGCCCCGATGCCGGGCTGGACCGGCGCCTGGTAGCGGCCGCCGGCGACCACCACGGGCTCGGTGAAGTGCTCGTGCAGGTGGTCCACGAACTCGATCATCCGGTTCTCCGTGGTGCCGGTGACGGCGGCGTAGTCGAAGAAGGAGAAGTGCTGGACCAGCTCGCACAGTCCCACGCCGCCGGCGTGCGGGCAGACCGGGACGTCGAACTGCGCCGCCAGCAGCAGGTTGGCGATGTTCTCGTTGACCCCGGCCACACGGGTGGAGTCGATCTGCATGACGTCGATCGCCCCGGCCTGCAGCAGCTGCTTGAAGATGATGCGGTTGTGCACGGCCTCGCCGGTGGCGACCTTGACCGGGTGCACGCCCTTGCGGATGGCGGCGTGGGCCAGGATGTCGTCGGTGCTGGTCGGCTCCTCGATCCAGTAGGGGTGGAAGTCCTGCAGCTGGTTGACCCAGTCGATGGCCTCCTGCTCCTCCCAGCGCTGGTTGGCGTCGATGGCGATGCGCACGTCCGGGCCCACGGCCTCCCGGGCCAGGCCCAGGCGGCGGCGGTCGTCCTCGATGCTGCCGGCCACCTTGAGCTTGATCATCCCGAAGCCGGCCTCGACGGCCTCCTTGGACAGGCGCACGAGCTTCTCGTCGCTGTAGCCCAGCCAGCCGGGGGTGGTGGTGTAGGCGGGGTAGCCGTTCTGCTTGAGCTCGGCGATGCGCTCGGCCTTGCCCCCCTGGGCGCGGGCGAGGATCCCGGCGGCGTCCTCGGGGGTGAGGGCGTTGCGGATGTGGGTGAAGTCCACCGCGCTGATCAGCTCCTCGGAGGACATCTCGCTCAGGAGCAGCCACAGCGGCTTCTGCTCGCGGCGGGCGCGGATGTCCCACAGGGCGTTGACCAGGCCGCCGCAGGCCATGTGGGAGACGCCCTTCTCGGGGCCGAGCCAGCGCAGCTGCGAGTCGTGGACCAGCCGGCGGGACGCGTCGCCGAGGTTGTTGACGAGCTCGTCGGTGTCCCGGCCGACGAGCAGCTCCCCGTAGCTGTCCATGGCGGCGGTGATCAGCTCGTTGCCGCGGCCGCAGTCGAAGACCAGGCGTAGCCGCTCTCGCCCTCGTCGGTGGTCACCTCCACGTAGGCGGCGGAGTAGTCGGGGTCCACGTTGACGGCGTCGGAGCCGTCGAGCTCCAGCGAGGTGGGGAAGCGGACGTCGGTGGTGCGGACGGAGGCGATTCTGGACATGGGTGAGTTCCTTACGAGGTGCGGTGGAGGTTCAGAGGAAGCCGAGGACGGTCGGCAGGCCGAGGGTCATCACGGGCAGGAAGGTGATGACCAGCAGGGTGACCACCATGGGGGCGAAGAAGGGCAGGATGCCCTTGATCACCGTGGGCACCGAGGCCTTGGTGACGCTGGAGAGCACGAACAGCACCAGCCCCACCGGCGGGGTGATCAGCCCGATCAGCAGGTTGAAGATCACCATGATGCCCAGGTGGACGGGGTCGATCCCGAAGGTCTCGGCGACCGGGGCGAGCACGGGGACGAGGATCAGGATCGCGGCGGTGGGCTCGAGCACGCACCCCACGATGAGCAGCAGCACGTTGACCAGGATCAGGAAGACGATCGGCTGATTGGTCAGGTCGAGGATGAGGTTCGCGGCGACCTGCGGGGCCTGCTCGCGGGCCAGGACCCAGCCGAACAGGGCCGCGGCGGCCACGATCAGCAGCACGGACCCGGAGGTCTCCACGGTGGTGAGCAGGGTGCGGTACATCTTCCGCCATGTCAGGGCCTTGTAGGCGAGGGCCAGGACGAGGATGTAGATGACTCCGATGCCGCTGGCCTCCGTGGGGGTGAAGACGCCGCTGAGGATCCCGCCGAGGATCACCACGGCCGAGCCCAGGGCCGGCAGCGCGGCGACCGCGGTCCGCCCGCGGGTGCCCCAGGTGGAGCGGGGCAGCCGCAGCTCCTCCTGCTTGCGGGTCAGGAACCACACCGTGGTGCACAGGGCGGCCACGAGCACCAGGGCCGGGACGACGCCGGCCATGAACAGCGCCCCGACCGAGACCCGGCGGTCACCGCGTAGATGATCGCGGGGATGCTCGGCGGGATCATCGGGGCGATGAGGCTCGAGGCCCCGGTCA
>NZ_MKJW01000077.1:0-63569 GCF_001942375.1 Kocuria sp. CNJ-770 | reverse complement strand
TGGGCGTTGAGCCGCTGGGCTGGGCAGCACCCACAGCTGCGCCCCGGCCAGCTCCCGCTCCTGGCGCCCGAGCGCGGCCCGCGGCTCCGCGAACGCGTGCCGGTAGGCCGTGACCCCGGCGACCGCGACGACGGCGGGGCGCCGCTCGGCGACGAGGCCGGCCAGCCGCTCCAAGCCGGTCACGAACTCGGCGGGGTCCAGCTCGTCCGCCCGGGCGGTGGCCCGGCGCACGAGGTTGGTGATGCCCAGGCCGCGGCCCACGACGTGCTCGCGGTCGGCGTCGCTCATCCCTGCGGAGCAGTCCACGAGGTGGCCGGTGAGACCGGCGTCGTGCAGCGCCGGCCAGAACCGGTTGCCCGGGCGGGCGAAGTGCGCCTGGGTGGCCGCGGCCCACAGGCTGGGGTTGATCCCGCAGATCAGCAGCCGCAGCCCGGGACCGAGCAGGTCCGGCAGGGTCGCGCCCCGCGCCGCCTCCAGGTCCGCCCGGCTCGGCCGGGTTCCGCCCGGTGTCCGTGCTGGTGCCATCCCGCCATGCTAGGCCGTCCCGCTACCGTGGGGACCATGCCGCCACCGGACGAGATCACCGTGCCCACCGAGACCGGCCCGGGACGCCTCCTGGTCTCCCGGGCCTCCTCCCCCGCCGGCTCCCCCTGGGCGGTGCTGTGGCTCGGGCACGGCGCGGGCGGCGGGGCCGGCTCCCGCGACCTCGCCGCGCTCGCCGCCGGGCTTCCCCGGCACGGCGTGACCGTGGTCCGGCACGAGCAGCCCTGGGTGGTGGCCGGCAAGCGGATCGCGCCCCGCCCGGCCGCCCTGGACGCCGCCTGGCTGGCCGCTGCCCCGGCGGTCGCGGAGCTGGCCGGCGCGACGCCCTGGTCGTCGGCGGCCGCAGCGCCGGGGCCCGCGTGGCGTGCCGCACGGCCGGGGCGGTGGGGGCCGCGGCCGTGCTGTGCCTGGCCTTCCCGCTGCACCCGCCGGGACGGCCGGAGCGGTCCCGGTCCGAGGAGCTGCTGACCCCGCGCGTGCCGGTGCTCGCGGTGCAGGGCACGCGGGATCCCTTCGGCTCCGCGGCCGAGCTGCGGGCCGTCGCGCACGGGGCGCCGGCGGTCGAGGTGCTCCCGGTCGAGGGCGCCGACCACGGCCTCAGGACGGCCCGGTCGGCGGCGCTGGGGCAGGAGGAGACGCTCGAACGGGTCACCGCCGAGACGCTCCGCTTCCTGCGCACGGCCGCCGCGCCGGGCTGAGCCGGCACGGCTCTTCAGCAGCGCCCCGCGGCGGGCTACGGTGGACGCACCAGCGTCTCCGCGAGCGTCCGCACCAGCAGGGAGAGAACCGTCATGGCACGCACCCCCGAGTCCCCCGACGCACCCCGCCCCGGCCTGCCGCCCGAGGACCGGCGATCGGCCGACCCGTCGCCGGCCCCGCCTCCGGTGCGCACCGACCCCGCCCTGGACGAGCACCAGAAGCGCGGCGTCTCGGGGGCCATGTGGACGGCCCTGCTGCTCGGACTGCTCATCCTCGTCCTGCTGCTGGTCTTCATCCTGCAGAACAACGTCCCCACGGACTTCCGCTTCCTCGGCTGGGAGTTCGTCCTCCCCCTCGGCATCGCGATGCTCTTCGCGGCGGTGGCCGGCGCCCTCGTCATGGGGCTCGTCGGCTCCGTGCGCCTCTTCCGGCTGAGCCACCGGGTGCGCAGGCTGGAGAAGGAGCGCACGGACATCAAGCGCGCCCTGGGCTGAGCCCCCGTTCCGGCGGAGCGGCGCCGGGCCGTACGCGCCACGGCGCCCGCTCCGCCCCGACGGACCGGCGCCCCGACGGGCCGTACGCGCCACGGCGCCCGCTCCGCCCCTGCGGCCGGCGGAGCGCGTAGCCTGACAGCACCCGACGAAGGACGGACACCATGACCTGCCCTGCTCCCCCCAACGACGCGGACGCCCCCGGCGCCGACGCCCCGGATGCCGACGCTCTCGGTGCCGACACTCTCGGTGCCGACGCTCTCGATGTGGTCGCCCCCGCGACCGTGGTCGACCTCGCGGCCGGGGCCGCCCACATCACGCCCGTGGTGGTCGACGGCGAGGCACGCTACGCCGTGGACCTGCCCGACCAGCCCCTCGACGACGACGACGTGACGAGCCTGGCCGTGGCCCTGCAGGTCGCCCAGGCCGGGCCCGCCGTGCTCGTGGACGTCGAGGAGTACCTGGACTCCGCACTGGACGACGCACCGGACACCGGTGAGCCCCGGCCCTAGCCGTGCGGACCGGGGGACCGTGCGTCCGGTTCGGCTCGGCCGCGTCGTTCCGGCACCGGTGGCTCAACGCGCCGTCACAGTCGGCTGTTCCGCCGGCCGGGCCGCGTAGCGTGCCCAGCATGGACCAGCAGATGCACCGGGCCGCGTTCGCCACCCGGGACCCCGCCGAGGGCGTCGCCGTGCTCGACCGGGTCTTCGCCGTGCGGGAGGTGCGCCGCAGCCCCGAGGAGCCCTTCCGGATGGAGCTCTCCTCGGCCGGCACGGGACCCCTGCGGCACGAGCGGCTGCGCCTGGGGGGGCTCCTCCGCCGCCGGCAGCACGGACGGCACCGGCGTGCTGCGCGTCGGCCACGTGCTGAGCGGGCACCTGACGGCGACCGGCCGCGGCGACCGCTTCGCCCACCGGGGACCGTTCCTGTTCCCGCGCCGCCCGTTCTCCAGCCGGTGGGCGGAGCTCGACCTCATGACGGTCTCCCTGCAGCCGGCGGCGGTGCAGGCCCATGCCCGGCGGCTGCTGGCCGACGAGGACTTCCGGCTGGAGTTCACCGGGGACCGGCCCGTGGACCCGGCCCTGGCCCGGTACTGGACCGCCACCGTGCGGCACCTGGGGCGTGACGTCCTGCCGCACGAGGAGCTCATGCGGGCGCCGCTCGTGCGCGCCGAGGCCGTGCGGTGCCTGGTCACGGCGCTGCTGCAGACCTTCCCGGGCTCCTTCCTGGAGCGTTCCCGGGAGCGCACCGGCGGCCCCGCGGCCGCACCCTCCGCCGTGCGGCGGGCGCTGGCCTACATCGAGGCGCACCTGGACGAGGACATCGGCCTGGCCGAGATCGCGGCCGCGGCCCGGATGAGCCCCCGGGGCCTGCAGGCGGCGTTCCGGCGGGAGCTGGGCACCACGCCGACGCACCGGCTGCGGGACGCCCGCCTGGACGCGGCGCACCGTGCGCTGCTCGACGCCGATCCCGGCACCGGCACCACCGTGGAGACGGTGATGGCCCGGTGGGGCTTCGTGCACCGGGGGCGCTTCGCCGCCGCCTACCGCGAGCGCCACGGGTGCAACCCGGCGGCGACGCTGCGCGCCTGAACGGGCACCGGTGGTCCGGAAAGCGCACCGGCGGGAACGGATGCTGGCGGGGCGCCCCGCCCGGCCCCGACCATGGAGGAGCGGCCGGGGCCGGTCGCAGCACCATCATGCAAGGTCGTGACCACGGGTTCGGGGGCGGAGCCGGGGCACGGGGACGAGCCAGGGGGAGGCAACGATGGACGACGTCGCGCAGGCGGGAGCACGCCCAGAGGCCAAGGGACCGGGGACCCGGTGGATCGCGGAGGCCACGGTCCGGACGGAGAGGCGGGTCGACGCCGGCACGGTCGAGGCGCTCGGCCGGGCCGGAGCGGTGGCCCGCTGCGCGGCCCGCAGCAGCGGGGCGCAGGGGCTCTCGGTGCGGATGGACGTCGAGTCGGAGAGCTGCGCCGGGGCCTACGGCGCGGCGCTGGCCCTGTTGGCCACCGTCATCCTGCCGCTGCTCGACGGCGCCGACCTGACCGATCTGCGGATCGTGCCGGGCGGCGAGCACCCCGGGGACCGGCACGGCGGCGCGGAGCAGGCCGCCGCCTGAGCCTCACCCGCCCCGGGAGACCCGGAGCCCGAGCCAGGCCGCGAGGTCCTCGAGCTGCTCGTCCACGGCCTCGGCCGTGGACGGGGAAAAGGGGACGTCCTCGTGCACCGCGGAGACGGTGAACGTGCCGCTGCCGCGGTCGGCCGCGGCGTCGACCTTCCCGATCAGCCGGTCGCCGTGCAGGACGGGCAGGGCGAAGTACCCCCACCGCCGTGCGGCGCGTGGCTTGTACATCTCCAGGGTGTACTCGAAGCCGAACAGGTCCTTGATCCGGGTCCGGTCGTGCACCAGCCGGTCGAAGGGCGACAGGAGCACCGTGCGTCCCGCGAACGGCCGTCCCAGCGCCTCCGGGTCCACCCGCCACGTGCCCGGGACGCCCTCGACGACCGCCTCGACCCCGACCTCCCCGAGGGCCAGCGGCTCCGCGGGCGTGCCGGGCGCGCCGGCCCGCACGATGCCCAGCGAGCGCAGCCGCCGGGCGGTGCGCCGCCGCCGGGCCTCCTCCGGGGACAGCACCGGGGTGCCGGCCGGGTAGACGCGCTCGGCGAGGTCCCACAGCCGCTGCCGGCCCCGGCGGCCGGCCACGGCCACCTCGCCGCGCAGCATGAGGAACTCCAGCATCTGGGTGACGTTGCGGCTGTCGGTCCAGCCGGTGGACCGCCACGGCACCGCACTGGTGTCCGGGATCTCGCGGGAGAGCAGCGGTCCCGCCGCGCCCAGCCGCTGCAGCACGTCGCGGCGGAACCGGTCGTTGGCGCGCAGCCACTCCCGCGGCGCCTCGCGCGCGGGCCAGGCCGCCATGGCCGGCAGGTGCAGCGCCAGGTCCTCCATCGGGCGGACCATGGCGTTGTGCTCGAAGAGCGTGCGGTCCCGCTCCAGGGCCTGCTGCAGCTGCGCCGGCCGGTAGGCGCGGCCCAGTCGGCTCCACAGGATGAGGTCGGCGCTGGGCGCCACGGCGGCGATCGGGTCGATCTGCAGGAGTGAGAGCCCGCGGACCACGGCGAGCAGGTCGGCCGGCCGCGGTGCGTCCAGCAGCTGCGCGCGCACGGCGATGCGCCGGGCCTCGGCGGGGTCGAGGCGTAGGACGGTCATGCCCCGAGGATAGCCAGGACCGCGGACGCCCGGGCCGGGGCTCCGGCCCGCACCCGTCGATCGGCACCCCGCGAGCGGCACCGCCGGGCCGGGACAGCACGAAGGCCCCGGACCGATGTGGTCCGGGGCCTTCCTCTGGTTGCGGGGGCAAGATTTGAACTTGCGACCTCTGGGTTATGAGCCCAGCGAGCTACCGAACTGCTCCACCCCGCGGCGACTCGTCGAGTGTACGCGCTTCCGGACGGACATGCACATCGGGAGCGCACGGCCGGCGGTCGGGACCGTCGACCGCGCCACGGACGCCGGGCGACGGGAATGAGCGCGCTGCGCCCGTCGGGTGCGGCCCGGATCGGGCTCCGGCGACGTCCGGTGCGTCCGGAGGGCGGCGAGCACGTCGGAGGTGCGAGAGAATCGTCGGGTGGAGGATCTGCACGTGCCCCCGGGCCCCGGTGTGCCCCGCGGCCTCAGGGTGCCGGCGGGTGAGCTGGTCGAGCAGTTCTCCCACGCCTCCGGGCCCGGCGGTCAGGGCGTGAACACGACCGACTCGCGGGTCCAGCTCTCCCTGGACCTGGGCACCATGACCGCGCTGAGCGACGCCCAGCGCGCGCTCGTCCTCGACCGGCTCTCCGCACGGCTCTCGGGCACCGTGCTCACCATCAGCGCCGCGGAGCACCGGTCGCAGCGGCGCAACCGGACCGCGGCGAGAGACCGCCTGGCCGCGGTGCTCCGCGAGGCCCTGGTGCCGGCTCTCGTGCGGCGGCCCACCCGGCCCACGCACGGCTCGCGGCGGCGCCGGCTCGAGGGCAAGCGCCGGCGCTCCGAGACCAAGCAGCAGCGCCGGCGCCCCGGGCCCGAGTGACCCGCGCCGGCGAGCGGCTCACACGTTGAAGCGGAACTCCACCACGTCGCCGTCGCGCATGACGTAGTCCTTGCCCTCGATCCGCACCTTGCCGGCGGCCTTGGCGTCGGCCATGGACCCGGCGGCGTCGAGGTCCTCGAAGGAGACGATCTCGGCCTTGATGAAGCCGCGCTCGAAGTCGGTGTGGATGACGCCGGCGGCCTGCGGGGCGGTGGCGCCCACGGGGATCGTCCAGGCGCGGGACTCCTTGGGCCCGGCGGTGAGGTAGGTCTGCAGCCCGAGGGTGGAGAAGCCGGTGCGGGCCAGCTTGTCGAGCCCGGCCTCGTCCTGGCCGGACATCTCCAGCATCTCCTTCGCCTCCTCCTCGTCGAGCTCCACGAGCTCGGCCTCGAGCTTCGCGTCGAGGAACACGGCGTCGGCGGGCGCCACGAGGTCGCGCAGCTGCTGCTGCTTCGCCTCGTCGCCGAGCACGCCGTCGTCGGCGTTGAAGACGTAGATGAACGGCTTGGCGGTGAGCAGGCTCAGGTCGCGCAGCTGGTCGAGCTCCAGCTTCTCCCGCTCGGCCGCCCCGAAGATGGTGTCCCCGCGCTCGAGGACCGTCTGCGCCTGCTGCATCGCGGCGAGCTTGGCCGGGTCGGCCTTCTTGATCTTGACCTGCTTCTCCAGGCGCGGGATCGCGTTCTCGAGGGTCTGCAGATCGGCGAGGATCAGCTCGGTGTTGATGGTCTCCATGTCGGAGGCCGGGTCGACCTCGCCGTCGACGTGGATGCGTCCGGGTCGTCGAAGGCGCGGACCACCTGGGCGATGGCGTGGGCCTCGCGGATGTTGGCGAGGAACTGGTTGCCCAGCCCCTCCCCCTCGGACGCGCCCTTGACGATGCCGGCGATGTCCACGAAGGACACGGTGGCGGGCAGGATCCGCTCGGACCCGTGGATCTCCGCGAGCCGGTCCAGGCGGGGGTCCGGCAGGTTGACCACGCCGATGTTCGGCTCGATCGTGGCGAACGGGTAGTTCGCCGCCAGGACGGTGTTGCGGGTCAGCGCGTTGAACAGGGTGGACTTGCCGACGTTGGGCAGTCCGACGATTCCGATAGTAAGAGCCACGGGAGACCATCCTACCGGGCGCCCCGCGCGGTGCGCGCGAGGGCCCGTCCGCGAGGAATCGCCCGGCGGCCGGTCCGTGCCCCTGTCCCGGACATGCGCCAGAGTAGGAGCATGCACACCACCACCGGGCCCGCGCCGACCGACGACGGCGCCGTGCCCGCGATCGAGGTCGTCGGCGCCCGCAAGCACTTCGGGCACGGCAGCCGCCGGGTGCAGGCCGTCGACGGCGTGGACCTGCGCATCGGCCGCGGCGAGGTCGTCGCGCTGCTGGGCCCCAACGGGGCCGGGAAGACCACGCTGCTGGACATGGTGCTCGGCTTCACCGACCCCGACGACGGCACCGTGCGCACCCTCGGCGCCGCGCCCCGCCGCAGCGTGCGGGCCGGACGGATCGGCGCCGTGCTGCAGACGGGCGGGCTGCTGGACGACCTCTCCGTGCGCGAGACCGTCGCGATGGTCGCCACCCTGCACCGGCAGCACCTGCCCGTGGACGAGGCGCTGGCACGGGCCGGCGCCGCGGACTTCGCGAGCCGGAAGGTCTCCAAGTGCTCCGGGGGCCAGCAGCAGCGGCTGCGCTTCGCCCTGGCGCTGCTGCCGGAGCCGGAGCTGCTGCTGCTCGACGAGCCGACCGCCGGGATGGACGTCAACGCCCGCCGGGAGTTCTGGACCGCGATGCACCAGGAGGCCGGCCGCGGCCGCACGGTGGTCTTCGCCACCCACTACCTCGACGAGGCGGAGGAGTTCGCCGCCCGGACGGTGGTGATGAAGGGCGGGCGGATCGTCGCCGACGCCCCCACCGCGGAGGTCCAGTCCCTCGCCGGCACCCGGGTGGTCAGCTTCCGCTGGTCCGGGACCGGGCCCGTCGACGTGCCCGGCGCCACGCCGTTGCCCGCCGTGGGCGCGCGCCGGCGGCTGACCGGCCCCGACACGGACGCCATCGCCCGCCGACTGCTGGCGGACCCCGCGGCGAGCGACCTCGAGATCAGCCACGCGGGCCTCGAGGAGGCCTTCCTGGGCCTCGTCGCCGACTGACCGCCCGCCCCGCACCCCGGCCCCGCCCACCCTCCGGAAGGTCCCCGCCATGAGCCTCGGCTACGCCGCCCACGACCTGCGCCGCACCGTGCGGATGGTCCCCACCTCGTTCTTCGCCGTGGTCCTGCCCCCGGTGCTGTACCTGATGTTCACGGCGCTGCAGGACTTCGCGGACCTGCCCGTGGGGCACGGCAACGCCGGCGGGTACAACATGATCTCCATGGCGGTGTACGGTGCGGTCACCGCCACCACCTCGATCGCCGGCTCCGCCGCGGTGGAGCAGGCCCGCGGCTGGGGGCGCCAGATCGGGCTGACGCCCGCGCCGCGGAACGGCTACGTGCTGGCCAAGGTGGCGGTGGCCCTGTCCGTGGCCGTGCTGCCGGTGCTGGCCGTGTACGCCGTGGGCGCCCTGACCGGCGCCGAGCTGGGCGGCTGGCGCTGGCCCGCCACGGGGGCGATCGTGGTGGCCGGCTCCTCCGTGTTCGCCCTGTACGGCCTGGCCGCCGGGCTGCTCTTCCGCTCCGAGTCCGCGGTCAGCGCCGCGTCGGGGCTGCTGGTGGTGCTCAGCTTCTTCGGCAACCTCTTCGTCCCGCTCACCGGGGTCATGCTCGACATCGCCCGGTTCACCCCGCTCTACGGCCTGGCCGGGCTGGCCCGGTATCCGCTGGTGGAGGGGGACGTCGTCGCCACGAGCGGACCGCCCGTGGAGTCCGACCCCCTGTGGGCGCTGGCGCTCAACACCGGGGTCTGGGCGGTGGTCTTCGCCGTGGTCGTGCTGCTGGCCGTGCGCCGGACCACGATCCGCCGCTGACCGCCGGGCGCGCGGTGGCCGGCGGCGGCCCTGCCGTGCGGTGTCCGGGTGACGTGCCACACTGCTGGGCATGACCGTCAGCCTCGCCGTCGCCCTCGTCCTCCTCGCCCTGCTCGTGGGCGCCCTTCTCGGCGCCGCGGTCGCCCGGGCCCGCACCGGTCGGGACGTCCGGACCGCGGAGGAGGAACGGGCCGGGCTGCAGGCCGAGCTCGCCGCCGTGCAGGACCGGCTCGTGGACCTCGCCTCCGAGCGCGCCGCCGCCGTCGAGGCCCGGGCGCAGCTCGAGGACCGGCTGCGCGACGCCGACGCCCGCTCGGTGCAGGACAACAACGTGCTGCGGGCCCTGGCGCCGGTGGCCCACCAGCTGCGCTCGGTCGAGGAGCACGTGGCCGCGCTGGAGCGGGACCGCGCCGAGCAGTACGGCGGGATCACCCAGGCCCTGGCGCACACCCGGGAGGTCGGGGACCACCTGCGCACCGCCACCACCTCGCTGTCCTCCGCGCTGCGCTCGGGCTCCGCGCGCGGCACCTGGGGCGAGGTGCAGCTGCGCCGCGTGGTCGAGGCCGCGGGCATGACCGCCCACGTCGACTTCCGCGAGCAGGTCGCCTCGACCGGCACCACCGCCGACGGCGAGCGCAGCGCGATCCGCCCGGACATGGTGGTGCACCTGCCCGGCGGCCGGGACATCGTGCTGGACGCCAAGGCGCCCATGACCGCCTACCTGCGCGCCCAGGACGCCGGGGACGACGACGCCCGCCGCGCCCAGCTGAGCGCCCACGCCAAGGCCGTGCGCGGGCACGTGGACGCGCTGGCCTCGAAGAAGTACTGGGAGGCGCGGGACGCCTCCCCGGAGCTGGTGCTGTGCTTCCTGCCCGCCGAGTCGGCGCTGTCGGCGGCCCTGGACACGGACCCGACCCTGCTCGACCACGCGGCGGGCCGCAACGTGGCCCTCGTCTCCCCGGTCTCGCTGCTGGCCTCGCTCAAGGCCGTGGCGTTCACGTGGCGCCAGCACGGGCTCGCGGAGAACGCCAAGGAGCTCTTCGACCTCTCCCGCCAGCTCTACGAGCGGTGGGCACGGTGGGCAAGCACCTGGACGACATGGGGAGGTCGCTGCAGAAGTCGGTCGAGACGTACAACCGGCTGGCCGGCTCGGTGGAGACCCGGGTGTTCCCCACGGCCCGGCGGATCAACGACCTCGACCCCACCCTCGCGCCGGACGACCGGCTGAGCACCCGGCCCCTCGTGGTGGCGCCGCGTCCGCTCACCGCCCCGGAGTTCACCGAGGCGCAGTCCACCGGGGCGCAGCCCACGGAGGCGGAGATCACCGCGCCGGAGGTCGCCGCGCCGGAGGTCACCGGGCCGGAGCCCGGCGCGGCGCGGCTCGCGGTCGCGGAGCCGAGCGGGACGCGGTTCGAGGGGGCGGCACGGGAGCCGGGACGCGTGCGGTCCGCCGAGTCCGCGGACCGCCCCGCACCGGGGCGGGCGGGCGCCGGCGCGGACCGGGCGGCCGGCTGAGCCCCGGCGCAGCGGGGGCCGGGGCTCAGCGGACGGGGAGCAGGACGCGCCTCAGCGCGTGGGGCGGGCCCCGCGGCCGCCGAGGCGGTGGGAGGTGTCCCCGGCCGCGGTCAGGCGGGCGCGCAGTTCCTTGGGCAGGGAGAACAGGACGTCCTCCTCGGCGGTGACGACCTGCTCCACCTCGCCGTAGCCGTAGTCGGCCAGCAGCCGCAGCACGTCCTGGACGAGCACCTCGGGCACCGAGGCGCCGCTGGTCACCCCGACCGTGGCGACGCCCTCGAACCAGGCCTCGTCCACCTGGTGGGCGAAGTCCACGCGCTCGGCCCGGCGGGCGCCGTACTCCAGGGCGACCTCCTTGAGCCGCACGGAGTTCGAGGAGTTGGCGGAGCCACCACGATCACGAGGTCGGCGTCGGGGGCGATCTTCTTGATCGCGGTCTGCCGGTTGGAGGTCGCGTAGCAGATGTCGTCGCTCGGCGGGTCCTGCAGGGACGGGAAGCGCTCGCGCAGCCGCTGCACGGTCTCCAGGGTCTCGTCGACGCTGAGAGTGGTCTGGGACAGCCACACGACCTTGTCGGGGTCGCGGACCACGACCTGGTCGACCTCGTCGGGGCTGTTGACCACCTGGATGTGCTCGGGGGCCTCGCCGGAGGTGCCCTCGACCTCCTCGTGGCCGTCGTGACCGATGAGCAGGATGTCGTAGTCGCTCCTCGCGAAGCGCACGGCCTCGCGGTGCACCTTGGTGACCAGCGGGCAGGTGGCGTCGATGGTGCGCAGCTGCCGGTCCTCGGCCGAGCGGACGACCGCCGGGGAGACCCCGTGCGCCGAGAAGATCAGCAGGGAGCCCTCGGGGACCTCGTCGGTCTCGTCGACGAACACGGCGCCCTGCTCCTCGAGGGTGCCGACCACGAACTTGTTGTGCACGATCTCCTTGCGCACGTACACCGGGGCGCCGTAGTGCTCGAGCGCCTTCTCCACGGCGATCACCGCGCGGTCCACCCCGGCGCAGTAGCCGCGGGGGGACGCGAGCAGGACCTTCTTGGGTCCGTCGACGGGGGCGGCGGCGGCCACGTCGGCGGGCGAGCGCCGCTGACGGGGGACGGTGGGCATGGAGAGCGCAACGGTGGTCGGCATGGCCTCCATGCTACGCGGTGGGCCGGACACCGCGCCGTGATCCGCCCGACACCGCGATCGCTCCCACGAGGCCCACGACGCCCGTGATCCCGGCTGCCCAGGCGGCCGTGGCCATGTGCTCGCCGAGGGAGCCGGTGAGCAGTGTCAGCACGCGGTCGGCGGCGAGCCGGACCACCGGGTCCGAGCCCAGCACGCCGGAGGCCCGCTGCACGCTCTCCTCCACGACCAGCCACACGACGCCGAGACCGGCCAGCGAGCCGAGCCCCAGCACGGCCAGGGTGGCGAGGCGGTGCCGGGTCACCAGCAGCGCGAGCACCGCCAGGGCCGCGGCGACCCAGGTCAGCGGCACGGCCAGGTCCGTGAGCCGGGTCCCCGCCGCGATCAGGCGCCCGGTGTTCGACCCCGGCACGGTGATCGTGCTCTCCCGGTCCGCCAGTCCGACGTCCACGCCCACGGCCCGCTGCACGGCGGCGTCCACCTCCTGCAGGACCGGGCCGATGTCGAGCACGAGGTGCTGGGGCGGTGCGTCCGCCGCGCCGTCGGCGGGGACGTTGGCCTCGTGGGTGCGGGCGAGCGACTCCGTCCACGCGCGCTGGTAGGCGGGGTCGGAGGTGAGTCCCGCCGCGACGTCCGCGGCGCGGCGGACGGCGTTCTCGAGCATCCGGTCGAGGAAGCCGACCCCGGTGGCCCGCTCCCCCACGATCCGTTCGGCCGCCTGGTCCACCGCGGTGCGGGCCAGCTCCTCCTGGAACGGCTCGTCCTCCGCCAGGGTGCCCACCACCTGGGTGAACCCGTCCTTCGAGACGAGGGTGTCCTGGGCCCAGTGCAGCGGCACGAGAACGGCCACGAGCGCGGCGGCGGTCAGGCCCAGGACCGTGCCGAGGCCGGTGCGCAGGACGGTGGCGGAGCGTCGTCGGGGACGGTGTCCGGAGGTGGGGGGCGCGGAGGACGTCACGGCACCACTGTACGGGCGGGGGCCGCGCGCGGCGGTCCTCGCCGGGTGGTAAGCATGGGACATGACCTATCTCGAGCCGCAGGAGGACGTGCCCCCGGGCGGTGGACGCGAGCTGCCCGCGCGGGCGGACCGGACCACCCCGGAGAACCCCTGGCCGCTGCGGATGCTCTCGGAGAACCTGCACGCCTACATCGCCCGCTGCGCCCCCACGTGGGTCGAGGGCCAGATCATCGAGCTCAACAAGCGCGCGCGCGTCACCTACGTGACCCTGCGCGACGTCGAGGCGGAGATCTCCGTGCCCGTGACCCTCTTCGCCAACGAGACCGCGCACCTGGACCGCCCGCTCGAGAAGGGCATGCGGGTGGTCGCCCAGCTCAAGCCCGACTTCTGGGCCAAGACCGGCCGGCTGTCCATGCTCGGCCGCGGGATCCGGCCGGTCGGGCTCGGGGACCTCCTGGAGCGGCTCGAGCGGCTGCGCCGGGCCCTGGCCGAGGAGGGCCTGTTCGACGCTGGGCGCAAGAAGCCGCTGCCCCTGCTGCCCCGCAGGGTCGGGCTGGTCACGGGGCGCAACTCGGACGCCGAGAAGGACGTGATCCGCAACGCCTCGCTGCGCTGGCCGGCCGTGCACTTCGAGGTGCGCGAGGTCGCCGTGCAGGGCTCCGGGGCGGTGCGGGCGGTGACTCAGGCGCTGCGCGAGCTCGACGGGACGGACGAGGTGGACGTCATCGTGATCGCCCGCGGCGGCGGGTCCTTCGAGGACCTGCTGGCCTTCAGCGACGAGGCCCTGATCCGGGCCGTGGCGGCCGCGCGGACGCCGGTGGTGAGCGCCATCGGGCACGAGAACGACCAGCCGCTGCTGGACTGGGTGGCCGACCTGCGGGCCTCGACGCCCACGGACGCCGGCAAGCGGATCGTCCCGGACGTGGTGGAGGAGCGCGCCGGGGTGGCCCGGGCCCGGGCGTCCCTGGACCGTGCCGTGCGCGCCTTCCTGGACCGGGAGGCCGCGGGACTGGCCGGGATGCGCTCCCGCCCGGCCCTCGCCCAGCCCGAGGACATGATCCTGCTGCGGGAGGAGGACGTCGACCGGTGGCGCACCCGGGCGCTGTCGGCCGTGGACTCCCGGGCGCTGCGGGAGCGGGACGCCGTGCGGCACCTGCGCGCCCGCGTGCGCGCCCTGTCCCCGCAGGAGACGCTGCAGCGCGGCTACTCCGTGGTGCTGGACGCCTCCGGCGCGGTGGTCACCGACGCCGCGGCCGTGCGCGCCGGGGACCAGCTGGCGGTGCGCCTGGCCGCCGGGGAGCTGGGCGTGCGCACCGAGACGGTCTCCGCCCGCCGCCCGGGAGAGCACCCCGCGGCGCCTGAGCCGGGCGCCGCCCCGGGCCGGCACGCCGCAGGGGCCGGGAGCGGCTCCCGGCCCCTGCGCCACGGGCGTGCCGCCCCGGCGGCTCCCCTTCGGGCGGGAGCGCCGGGCGGCGCGCCGGGTCAGCCGACGCGGACGGTCATCATGCCCTGGGAATTGCTCTGGACGACCTCGATCCGGGTCCCGGTGCCCGCCACGAGCACGCTGCCCTGCGGGTTGGCCGGGTCGTAGTAGGCCCCCGGGTCGGTGTCGTCGAAGACCGGCACCCCGGCACGCGCGGGCACCTCCAGGGTGGTCACGGCCCCGTTCGCCTCACGGTGCAGGCTGATCGGGTCCGTCGGCTCCTTCCCGAAGGTGGCGTCGAACCCCTGGATGCGGTTGCGCACCAGGGCGCCGTCCGACCAGACGAGGGCCTGCGGGTGGGCGTCCACCGGCAGGGCCAGCCCGGAGCCGGGGTGCTGGCGCGTGTTGTTGTTGCGCTGGGCCGTGTTCCAGTACGTGATGCTCAGCCCGTCCTGGTACGGGAAGTGCTCGACGGTGTCCGGCGCGGACTGCGCCCAGCCGAAGTTGTAGGGCCCGGTCCGCAGCGTCGCGTCGTAGCCGAGGTACTGGCGGTTCTCCGCGATGTAGTACCGGCCGTTGCCCTCGGCGTCCTCCGGCAGGGTCACGATCACCGCCTGCGGGGCCTTGGTGGCGTGGAAGGACGGGCCGATGCGGTGCGTCGAGCGCTCACCGGCGGTGGCCACCTCGTAGTCCAGCCAGCCCAGCTGCAGCTTCTCCCAGGCGCCCATGTGGTTCGGGGTGGTCCCGATGGTGCCGTCCCCGTGGCCCAGCCAGGACCCGGAGCTCATCAGCGTGGCGAACCCGGTGCCGTTCTCCCCGCCGCTGGTGTCGTAGAGGTCGGGCAGGCCGAGGTCGTGGGCGTACTCGTGGGCGAAGACGCCCAGTCCGCCGTTCTCCGGCTCGGTGGTGTAGTCGCGGATCCACAGCTCGGAGTCGCCGATCCGGACGCCGCCGAAGGGGTTGGCCTCCGGCCCGGTGGTCCCCCGGCCGGCCTGGCCGGCCGCCCAGCGGTGCGACCAGATGGCGGAGGAGTCGGCGCCGGCCTCCTCGCCCTCGCCGGCGTGGATGGCCTGGAAGTGGTCGATGTAGCCGTCCGCCTCGGCGAAGTCGCCGTCGCCGTCGTGGTCGTAGCGGTCCCACCGGTCGAAGCCGGACAGGTAGGCGTCGATCTCCTCGGCGGTCTTCCCCGCCTCGAGCTGCGCCGCGTACCAGGCGTCGGCGGTGTCCTGGATGAAGCGGGTCATGTCCGCCTGGCTCTCGGTCTCGCCGTAGCTGGCCGAGCTGTGGGGCACCGTGACCCAGTCGCTGACGTCACCGTCGACCGTGTAGCGGCCGCTGGACATCTCCTCGTAGAGGGTCTTGAGGGACTCGCCCTCCCCGGCGAAGAACATGTCCTGGTAGTGCTCCCGGTCGAAGTCCTCCGTCCAGTAGGTGGAGTTGTCGGCGGCGCGGTCCGGCGCGGCGATGTCGTTGTGCACCGGCCCCGCGGGGGCGTCGGGGAAGCGCGGGTCGGCCTGGTCGCCGAACTCCACGAGGAAGGACAGGATCTGGTCGCTCTCCTGCAGGCCGTACTGGGCCCACTGGCCCGGCGCCACCTGCACCGAGCGGGAGCCCCCGCGGTCCTGGACGGGGGCCTTCTCGGAGACGACCAGCTCCACGGCCTGCTGGTTGCGCTCCCGGCGGGCCTCGGCGGCGCGGTCGGGGCGGTCGTCGGCCGCGGCGGCCGGTCCGTGCGCGCCCGGTGCGCGCCCGCGAGGTGCGCGGAGGGGGCGCCGTCGGCCGGGGCGGCCGTCGCCGGGACGGGGGCGAGGACGACGGCGCCGGTGACGGCGAGTGCCGCGGCGCAGCGGGCGCCGCGGCGGGTGATGTCGAGTGTCAAGGGGGCCTCGATTCATGTGCCACTGCAAATGCGAACGCTCCCGACGATAGGCCCGGACCGCCCGGTGGGATGCGCGACACACCCGCACGCCGGACGGGGACCGGTGCTCCGGGAGGGCGCGGGCACGGCCGGAGGTGGAAGAATGGGCGCAGCCGCGGACCGGACGAGGTCCGCCGCCCGCACCCACCCGCCGCAGAGAGGCCCCACCATGGCGAGCACCGACCGTCCCGCAGCAGCGCCCGACCTGTCCGACATCGCGGACATGGGCTACGAGCAGGCCCGTGAGGAGCTCGTGCAGGTGGTCTCCCGGCTCGAGGCCGGAGGGACCTCGCTCGAGGAGTCCCTGGCGCTGTGGGAGCGCGGGGAGGCCCTGGCCACGCGCTGCGAGCAGTGGCTGGACGGCGCCCGCGAGCGCCTCGACGCCGCCCGGGCCCGCCGCGCCGACGCCGAGGGCGACGACGACGCCCGCGGCTGACCCGTCCCGGCGCACCGGCCGGACAGGGCCGGCCGGCACACGCCGGGGCGGGGCCCCGGCGCAGCGGCGGGCTGCTCAGAGCTCGGCGAGCCGCCGGCGCATCTCCTCGACGTCGTACTGGGGCTCCGGCCAGTCCAGGCGCAGACCGGCCAGGGCGGAGATCAGCAGGTCCTGGACCACGGCCCGGGCGTACCACTTCCGGTCGGTGGGCACCACGTACCAGGGCGCGTGGTCGGCGTCGGTGGCGTCGATCGCCCGCTCGTAGGCCGCCATGTAGGTCTCCCACCGGCTGCGGGCCGCGAGGTCCGAGGGGTCGAACTTCCACTGCTTCGTCCGGTCGCCCAGACGGGCCGTGAGGTTGCGGCGCTGCTCGTCCCGGCCCAGGTGCAGGAAGACCTTGACGATGACGGTGCCGTCGTCGGCCAGTTCCTGCTCGAAGTTCCGGATCTCCGTGTAGCGCCGTTCCACCTGACGGTCCTCGAGGACGTCGTGGACCACGGGCACGAGCACGTCCTCGTAGTGGGAGCGGTCGAAGGCGCCGATCACCCCCGGGCGCGGCAGCTGCCGGCGGATGCGCTCGAGGAAGTGCTGGGACGCCTCCTCGGCCGTGGGCCGGCCGAAGCCGTGGGTGTGCACGCCGTGCGGGCTCAGCCGGCCGAGCACGTGCTGGATGACCCCGCCCTTGCCGGAGGTGTCCATGCCCTGGAGCACCAGCAGCACCCGGTGCCGGGCCCCGGTGGTGGCCTCGGCGTAGATCAGCCGCTGCAGTTCGGCGAGCTCGCCCTCGCGGGCGGCCCGCAGGGCCGTGCCCAGCTTCTTGGACCCGGAGAACCCGGGCGTGGAGCCGGTGTCCACGTCGGCCAGGGACAGTCCGGGCCGGGCGCGCAGCAGCGGCCGCACGTCCTGCTCGAAGCCGGTGCCGGTCCTGCGGTCGGCGACGCTCATGCTGGTCCTCCTGGGCTGCGGGGCGGACCGCCGTTCACTGGCGGTAGTTGCTGAGGAACTCCTCGATCCGGTCCAGGGCGGTGGCCAGCATCTCCACGGAGGGCAGGGTCACCAGCCGGAAGTGGTCGGGCTCGGGCCAGTTGAAGGCCCGGCCGTGGCTGACCAGGATCTTCTGCTCCTTGAGCAGGTCGAGGGCGAACTTCTCGTCGTCGACGATGTGGAACTTCTCCACGTCCAGCTTCGGGAACAGGTACAGCGCCCCGTCGGCCTGCCGGCAGGACACGCCGTCGATCTCGTTGAGCCGCCGGTGGGCGAGGTCGCGCTGGGCCTTCAGCCGGCCGCCGGGCAGGATCAGGTCGTTGATCGACTGGTAGCCGCCCAGGGCGGTCTGGATCGCGTGCTGGGCCGGGACGTTGGCGCACATCCGCATGTTGGCCAGCAGCTTGATGCCCTCGATGAAGCTCTCGGCCTTCCAGTTGGGGCCGGTGATCGCCAGCCACCCGGAGCGGTACCCGGCCACCCGGTAGGCCTTGGACAGCCCGGAGAACGTCAGGCAGAGGACGTCCTCCCCGGTGAGGCTCGCGGTGTTGATCATCTCCGCGTCCCCGTAGGTGATCTTCTCGTAGATCTCGTCGGCGAACAGGATCAGCTCGTGCTCGGCGGCGAGGTCCACGATCGACTGCAGCACCTCGCGCGAGTAGACCGCGCCGGTGGGGTTGTTGGGGTTGATCACCACGATGCCCCGGGTGTTCGGGGTGATCTTCGCCGCGAGGTCCTCCAGGTCGGGGTTCCAGTCGTTGTCCTCGTCGCAGCGGTAGTGCACCGGGGTGCCGCCGGACAGGGCCACGGAGGCGGTCCACAGCGGGTAGTCCGGGGACGGGATGAGGATCTCGTCGCCGGGGTTGCACAGCGCCTGCAGGGTCATGGTGATCAGCTCGGAGACGCCGTTGCCCAGGTACACGTCGTCGGTGTCCAGGTTCAGGATCCCGCGGGTCTGGTAGTACTGCACCACGGCGGTGCGCGCCGAGTAGATGCCGCGGGAGTCCGAGTAGCCCTGCGCGTTGGGCAGGTTCTTGATCATGTCCACGAGGATCGCGTCGGGTGCCTCGAAGCCGAAGGGCGCGGGGTTGCCGATGTTGAGCTTGAGGATCCGGTGGCCCTCCGCCTCCATGTGCTCCGCCTGCTCCAGCACGGGCCCGCGGATGTCGTAGAGGACGTTCTTGAGCTTGTCGGACTGCTTCACCACTGACATGCGGTCCACCTTACCCCCGGGCCGGTGGGCGCCCGGGGTGCCGCTCAGGTGTCGTCGCCGCCCTCGAGCCAGTACCGCGCGGCCTCCTCGGGGGTGTACGGATCGCGGGCGGTGGTCATCCGCGTCATCAGCACGAGGTCGTCGGTGTCGATCTGCGCGGAGACCTCGTCGACGACCTCCACGGCCGCGGCCGGCAGCTCCTCGTCTCCGACCGGGACCACGCGCTGGGGGACGAAGTTGTTGAGCGGGTCCGCGAGGACCACGAGGGCGTTGTCCTCGATCGCGGGCGAGGCCGTGAACAGGGCCGCGGCCTGGACCCGGTCGCCCAGCAGGGCGTTCACGAGCTCCTCCTGGTCGCCGAACGGCACGAAGCGCTCGGGGACGCACTCGTAGGCGTCCTCCAGTCCCTCCGGGCCGTAGGAGCGGCCCGCGAAGTCGAGGTCGGTGCCGATGGCGAGCTCGTCGCACACGGGCCCGAGGTCCTCGAGGTCGTCGAGCTCGTGCTCCACGGCGGTCGCCCGGGTGACCACGACCGCCACCGTGTTCTCCGCCGGCGCCGGCTCGAGGGCGCGCAGCCCCTTCGGCAGGACGTCGCGCACGCCGGAGAGCACGTCGTCGTCGTCCGCCCGCTCCTCGCCCAGGCCGAGCAGCTCGGAGAGGTCCTCGGCGAGCCCCCCGTCCTCGGGGGCGGGCGTGCGGCCGGGGCCGGCGGCGCCCGTGGGCGCCGGTGTCGCGGACCCGACCGGGGCCCGCCCGCGCAGATGCAGGTAGAGGTTGCCGGAGTAGTCGGCGACGAGGTCGGCGTCGCCGCGCTCCAGGGCCGCGAGATAGTCCGCGCGCTCGGTCCCCGTCTCGACCACGGTGGCGTCGAAGCCCGCCTCCCGCAGCCGCCCGGCGTAGACGTGGGCGAGCACGGCCGTCTGCCCGGTGGGTCCGGCCGCGATCCGGACGGGGCCCGCCGGGACGCCCGAACCCGCGGCCGGGGAGACCGGCGCCGGGACCCCGGAGGTGCCGGCGCACCCGGTGAGGACGGTGAGGGCGAGCAGGCCGGCGGTCGTGCGGCGGCGCCTCACCGGTCCCGCCCCGCGGGCCTCGCGGCGGCCGGGGCGACGCCGGCCAGGTCCAGGCCCACCGTCACCAGGCTCACCAGCGGCAGCTGCGGGACCTCGGGCAGCGGGAACCAGCGCGCCTCGTCCGAGGAGCCGTCCACCTCGGCGGTGAGCGTCCCGCCCGTGATGTGCGCCCGGTAGATGACGCGCATCGCGTGGAAGGGGCGCCCGCGCCCGTCCAGGCGCTCCTCGGGCCCCATGTGCCGGCTGTGCACCCCGAGCAGCTCGTCGAGCTCCACGGTGTATCCCGTCTCCTCCGCGACCTCCCGCCGGGCGGTCTGCGCGGGCTGCTCCCCGATCTCCATGCCGCCTCCGGGCAGGCTCCACGCCCCCCGCAGCGTGGGGTGGCGGGGGTTCCAGTGGCTCAGCAGCACCGCCCCGTCCTCGACGATGACGGCGTAGGCACCCACCCGGGTGTCCATGGGGAAGCTCATGGACCCATTCTAGGAAGGCCCCACGGGAACCGACGACCGGCGGCGCGGCGGGCCCGGGGATAATGGGCCGCGTGAGCATCGTCGACAACGCCGTCTACCGGGACGGTCAGCGCGTCGCGTCGCCCGCGACGCTCGAGGAGACCTACCGGCTGCTCGCCCGGCTCCGGGCCGAGGACCCGCGGTGCGCGGACCCGGAGGGGCACTGCGTGCTGGCGTGGATCGGACTGCACAGCCCCTCGGAGGAGGAGCTCGACTCCCTCGCCCGGCACTTCGGGCTGCACGAGCTGGCCATGGAGGACGTGCGGCAGGCCGAGCAGCGGCCCAAGCTGGACCGCTACGGCCGCACCCTGTTCACGGTGCTGCGCCCGGCCGTCTACCAGGACGCCACCGAGACGGTCGACTTCGGGGAGATCCACGTCTTCACGGGCCCGGACTTCGTGATCACCGTCCGCCGGTCCGAGCACGGCCGGGTGGGACGGGTCCGCGCCCGGGTGGAGGCCGAGCCGCGGCTGCTCGCCACCGGCCCCGAGGCGGTGCTCTACGCCGTGCTCGACCAGACCGTGGACGACTACTACCCCGTCGTCCAGGGGCTGGAGAACGACATCGACGAGATCTCCGACGCCCTGTTCTCCGGCTCGGGCGACGGCCTCGTCTCCCAGCGGATCTACCAGCTCACCCGGGAGGTCAGCGCCTTCCACCGGGCGGTCGCCCCGCTGGAGACGGAGCTGCGGCAGTTCCTCGAGGAGCTCGACGGCGCGGACCTCGAGCTGCGGCACGGCCTGCGCGACGTCCTGGACCACCTGATCTACGTCAACAACAAGGTCGAGGGCTTCCAGTCCTCCCTCACCAACGCGCTGATGCTGGACTCCAGTCAGCTCGCCGCCCGGCAGAACGAGGCCGCGATCGAGCAGAACGAGCAGATGAAGCGCATCTCGTCGTGGGCGGCGATCCTCTTCGCGCCCTCGATCATCGGCTCCGTGTACGGGATGAACTTCCGGTTCATGCCCGAGCTGTCCTGGGTGTGGGGCTACCCCATGGCCCTGGCCCTGATGCTGGTGACCGGTGTGGTGCTCTACGTGGTGTTCAGGCTCAAGCGCTGGCTGTGAGCGCCGGGCTCAGGGCTCCCCGTGCTCACGCCGGGCGGCGTCGGACAGTCCCCGGCGGTTGCGCAGCACCCGCTTGACCACCCACCAGGCCACGAGCACGGCGACCGTCACGACCACCACGCGCGAGAAGATCCCGGCGTACTGCTCCGCGAGGTGCCAGTTCTCCCCCAGGTAGAACCCGGCGAGCACGAACACCGTGTTCCAGATCAGCGACCCCGCGGTGCTCAGCAGCACGAAGGCCAGGAAGGACATCCGTTCGACGCCGGCCGGGATGGAGATCAGCGACCGGAAGATCGGGATCATCCGTCCGAAGAACACCGCCGCCCGGCCGTGGCGCTCGAACCACGCCTCGGTGCGGTCCAGGTCGTGCAGGTCCACCAGCGGCATCCGGTCCACGATCACCCGCAGCCGCCGCCGGCCCAGGGCCGCGCCGATCCAGTACAGGGCGACCGCCCCGAGCACCGCGCCCAGGGTGGTCCAGAAGATCGCGCCGGCCAGCGAGAAGTTGCCCTGGCTGGCGGTGAACCCGGCCAGCGGGAGGATCACCTCCGAGGGCAGCGGCGGGAAGAGGTTCTCCAGCGCCACCAGCAGACCGGCGCCCGGGGCGCCGATGGTCTCCATCACCTGCACCGCCCAGTCCGCGACGCCCCCCAGTCCCTCGGCCGCGCCGCTCGCGGCGGCCAGGTCCGGAGCGGTGGGGAGCGCGGCAGCGGTGGGTGCGAGGGCGGCGGGCAGGACGGGGATGGCGGCAGTCATGGGTCCCCTCGGGGCTGGGCGGGGGCGGGCCGCGGTCGGCCCGCCGGATCGACCCCCATTGTGCCCGATGCTCCTCCGGGCCGGCTGGACGGCGCCCGGACCGGCGGGTGGGTTCGCTACGCTTCCCCCATGCTCCTCCCCATGTCGCCCTCCCTTCCCGACCTGAGCTGGCAGTTCTGGCTGGACAAGCCCCTGCGGATCCTGGTCGTCCTGCTCGGCGCGGCCCTGCTCGCCGCCGTGGCCCGGCTGCTCATCCGCCGGGTGTCCGGCGGCATCGCCCGCGGCACCCGTTCCAGGATCGTCCGCCGGCTCGACCGGGGCCGGCCGCGGTGGGTCGAGGACGCCGGGCTCGCGGGGGCCCGCCAGTCGCAGCGGGCCACGACCATCGGCTCCGTGCTCTCCTCCGTGGGCACCGTGCTGATCTGGGCGGTCGCGCTGCTGATGGTCCTCTCGGAGCTCGAGTACGACATCGGCCCCGTCCTGGCCAGCGCCGGGATCGCCGGCGTGGCCCTGAGCTTCGGGGCACAGTCCCTGGTGAAGGACTACCTGTCCGGGATCTTCATCGTCGCCGAGGACCAGCTCGGGATCGGCGACGTCGTCGACCTCGGCGAGGCCAGCGGCACCGTGGAGTCCGTGGGGCTGCGGGTGACGCAGGTCCGGGACGTCAACGGCACCCTGTGGCACGTGCGCAACGGCGAGATCCTGCGCGTCGGCAACCAGTCCCAGGGCTGGGCGCGCTGCGTGCTGGACCTGCCGGTGCCCTACGACACGAACATCGAGCTGATGACCGAGCTCATCCTGCACGAGGCCACCCTGCTGCGGGACGACCCCAAGGTCGGGGAGTTCATCACCGAGGACCCGGAGGTGTGGGGGGTGGAGGCCGTCACCGGCGAGTCCGTGACCGTGCGCGTCGCCGTGCGCACCGTGCCCCTCAAGCAGTGGGACGTGGCCCGGGCGCTGCGGCTGCGGATGAAGAAGATGCTCGACCGCGAGGGCCTGCACGTGCCGCTGCTGAACCAGACGGTGATCCGGCAGGACGGGACGGCCCCCGGCCCGTCCGGAGCGCCCGAGACGGGACAGGTCCGGGCCGTCCGGCCCGGTGGGCCGGGATCGGGTGCCTGAGTTTCGTCACGACCAACGCGACCCCCGTCCCGGCAGACACCGGGGTCCGCGCAGGGTCAGCGCCGACCCCGGCCGCCGGAGCGGCGCCCGCCCCTGACCTGCCCCTTGGCTCCTGCGGCGCGCCGCCGCCGCCCCGGGCCGTGCCGCGCGACACCCGGCCGGCCCGCGGGAGGGCGCCGGCGTCCCCCCTTGCCGCCCGCGGCCGCCCCGTCCTCACGGGCCGGCACCGCCGCCGCTCCGCGGGAGCTGTTGAGGCCGCGCCCGCGGACCACGCCCACGAAGTCCTGCACGAGCTCCTCCTGCTCCTCCGGCAGGTCCTGCGGCCACACGAGCAGCACGGGCACCGTGGCGGCGTCGGGCACCACACGGTGGACGAGGTCCTTGCGGTGGTGCAGCCGCGCCACCGACATCGGCACCACGACCAGGCCCAGCCCCGCGGCGACGAGCTCGATCGCGTCCCGGGCGTGGCGGATCGGCGGCAGCGGGGCGTCCGCGGCCGCCGCCTGCGGGGAGCGCAGCCGCTCCCGCTCGGGCAGGGTCGCCGGCTCCTGCAGCAGCACCTCGTCCACGAGCTCCGCGACGGGCACCTCGTCGAGCAGGGTCAGCTCGTGCTCGCGCGGGAGCACCACCACCTGCTGCTCGGCGTAGAGCTCCACGGCCCGGAACTGCCGGCGCAGGGTGGCGAGGTCCTCGGCGCCGGCCCTCGGGTGGGCGGGCAGCCGCACGAAGCAGGCGTGCGCGCGCCCCGTCGCGAGCTCCTCCCGCCACGCGTCCGTCTCCAGCGGGTGCTCGGCCAGGACCCGGCCGCGGTTGCGGTCCCGCCAGCGGAAGAACCACTTGCCCGGCATCACTCCGGGCACGAAGGCGACGGCGAGGTCGGCCGCCCTCCCGGCGTCGTCGTCGGTGGGGTGCAGGGGCCCGGGCGCGTCGTCCATGGCCGCCAATCTACCCACTGCCGTGCAGTCTCCCGGCCACGGGGGCGGGAGGTCGGGCGGCACGCCGATCCCCCGAGATGCGAAACCGGCGCCGGGTGTATAGGATGAAACGGTTGCTCCGGGGCTATAGCTCAGTTGGTAGAGCGTTTCGTTCGCAATGAAAAGGTCAGGGGTTCGATTCCCCTTAGCTCCACCGGATCAGAAGGCCCCCACCAGGCAGGACGCCAGGTGGGGGCCTCCGTCGTGTCCGGGCCGGCCGCGCCCCACGGGTGCCGCCGGCCCGGACCCCAGCCCTCAGCCGAGGTCCGCGCGCAGCTGCGACAGCAGCACTCCCACGACCTCGGAGCCGCCCTCCGCCCCGGCGTGCATCCGGGACACCTCGGCACCGTGCAGCAGGCCCACCGCGTAGCGTCCTCCCCCGATCCCTGGAGGCCTTCGCCCGGTCCGCGAGCCACCGCTCGACCACCGTGGTGTCCATCACCCGGCCGAGCGCGTCCTGGTAGTCCTCCGCGTCCCGGGCGGCCCGGCGCAGCGACTTCCCGGGGCGGAACCCGGCCCGGTCCAGGACGGCGTCCACGTAGCGCACCCGCTTCACGGCCTTGCGGACGTCGTGCAGGTGCTCGAGCCGCTGCTCCTGCGCCGTCTCCCCGGCCTCCTCCGCCGCGGCCCCCCGCTCGGCCACCCGGACCACCTTCCGCAGGGCCCGGTGCACCAGGGCGTCGGCGGCCTCCCGCGCCGAGAGCTCGGCGCACTCCTCGGTCAGCGGCGGCGCCGCCGCGAACTCCCCGACGTCCGCCAGCAGCTGCAGGTGCTCCCGGGAGGTGACGCGCCGGCGGACGGCGGCGGCGGCCCGCTGCGACTGCTCCTCCGCGGCGCGCTGCAGGACCTCCGCCGCGGCCGGGTCCACCCGGCGGTCCAGGGCCGCCACGCGCCCGGCGAGCAGCTCCGCGGTCACCTCGGCGTCCCGCGCGCCAGACAGCGCCCCGGCGAGCTCGCGCAGCCGCCCGTCCAGCTCCTGCGCGGTGTCCCCCGCGAAGAAGGGCCCGGCCGCGCGCAGCACGCTGCGCAGGGACCGCGAGGTCACCCGCATCTGGTGGACGGCGTCCGGGGCGTCCAGGCGGACCTTGAAGTCCCACAGCACCAGCTGCTCGGCCAGCCCGTCCAGCACCGTCCGGAGGGCCTCCGGGCCCGTGCCCTTCGCCTTCCGCCCCTTCTTCCCTGTCTTATCGGTCTTCTTCTCGGTCTTCTGGCCCTTCTTGCCTTGCTTGCCCTTCTTGCCTTGCTGGCCCTTCTGGCCCGCGGCGTCCGTCCCCGTCGTCCGCCCGGGCTTCTCCCCCGGCGACGACGCCTCCTGCGCGGACCCGTCCGCCGCGGGTGCGCCGGCCCCGTCCTCGGCGCCGAGCGCCCGGGCGATCTTCGCCCGGGAGTTCGAGGGCCGGCCGCCCACCGCGAAGATCGCGGACTCGACCGCGTCGAAGATCTCCTGCTGCCGCTCCTCGGGGATCGACCCGTCGAGGAGCTCGACCTCCCACTCGGACCAGGAGCGCGCCGTGCCCGTGCGCTCGTCGACGGCCTCCACGACGTCGGCGGCGAGCTCGGCGACCTCGTCCCCACCGGCGTCGCTGACCGTCTGGATCTGCCGGACGGTGCGCAGGGTCGCGATCGGCCGCAGCGGCTCCCCGCCGGTGAGCCCGGCCAGCAGGTGGCGCACGGCCGCGGGCATCCGGTCCGGGGTCCGCAGCAGCGGGACCTGCCACTCCTGCCGTCCGGTGGCCTCGGAGCGAGGATGAACATCGACAGCCCCAGGGCGTAGGTGCCCACCGCCCGGTAGCCGCCCACCAGGGCGGGGTCCAGGAAGAAGTAGGGGTACCAGCCGACCATCCGGCCCCGGACGAGGGTGTACACCGCCCACAGCGCGGGGAAGACCGTGGCCACCCAGACGGTGGCCCAGCGCAGCCGGTTCCGCCCCGGGGCCAGGAGGAAGTCCAGCAGGGCGTAGACGGGGAGCACGAAGTGCAGCACCTGGGAGGACCGCGGGACGAGGAAGAGGTGCCCGAACAGCTCGGCGTTGCCGAGCAGCACCGCGAACACCGCGCCCGAGACCGTCGTGTAGGTGGTGGCCAGGGCGCGCAGGCCCGTCAGCCAGCCCTGCTCCGGGCGCCCGGTGGCGGTGTGCAGCACCGCCAGCAGCAACGCCAGGATCAGCAGGAAGGCGCTGTGCACGGTGAAGTAGCTGAACAGGTTGGAGCCGAGACAGGTGCGGGTCACGAAGGCGCAGTCGGCGCGGGAGACCAGGGCCCAGATCGCGACCACCAGGGCCGAGACCCGGGCCGCGACGACGACGACTCGCACGTGCCCCTCCTCCCGGTCGCCCGTCACCCAGGATATGGGCTGTGCCCCGCCGTGTCCTCCGTCTCCCGCCACGGGGCGCCAGGGCCTATGGTGGGGCGGAGAACCGGATGGGCACGACGGGCAGGACACCGACGACGATGGATGCCAGGACAGCGCGGCGCGGCGCGGCGGCGGCCCTCAGCGGCCTGCTCCTGACCGGGTGCACGGGCCCCGGTCCGACCCCGGACCCGCCAGGGAGCCCGGTGCCGTCCGCCGCGGCGCCCACGGCCACGGCGTCCCCCTCGGCGCCCTCCGCCACGGCCGCCTCCGGGCCGTGGGGCGCCTACCCCGGCCGGGGCGAGGCGTGCGCCGCGGTGGCCGAGGACCTCGTGGCGCTCGCCCTGCTGCCGGCCAGTCTCTCCGGCGGACCGACCACCGAGCAGGTGCATGCCGTGGAGGACCAGGTCGCCGGCATGCTGGCGGCGGCTCCCCCGGAGCTCGCGGCGGACCACGCCCGGGTGCAGCTGCTCGTGGACTCCTACGGGGAGGAGCTGGTGGAGGACCCGGACGCCCGGTTCGACGGCGAGGCCCTCGACGAGGCGCTCGCACCGGTGCGGGACTGGCTCGACGGGACCTGCCGGGACACGCGCTGAGCCGGGCACCCGCTGGGTGCCCGGCTCGGTCGGCGCGGCGGTCGACGGTGACCGGCCGCGCCCGGCGGCGGTCAGCGGCGATTGAGCAGACCCCTCAGCCGGCCTCCGAGGCCGCGCCCGGTGTTCCGGCCGGCACCGGCCTGCCCGGCGGCGTTCATGCCGCGGGTGGCCCGGCGGCCTCCGGCGCCCCGTCCGGCGGTGCCCCCGGCTCCCCGCCCGGTGAAGCTCTTGATGATGCTGTTCAGTCCCACGGTGGGCTCCTTCGCGATCGGCCTGTCGAGCGACTGTCGTCAGCTCACTGACGACTCTACGCCCGACCACCGGCCCACGGCTACGGGCACCCCTGCCGCCCGCGAGGTGGCGCACGGCGGCGACGGACGCCGCTCCGGTGGCCGACGGCTGCGACCTCGGCGCGGGGAGGGCGGAGTCGTTCAGCGGACCTCGTGGCCTGCCGAGCGCAGGGCGTCCTTGACCTCGGCGATGGCGTGCACCGGCCCGAAGTGGAAGATCGAGGCCGCCAGCACGGCGTCGGCGCCGGCCGCCACGGCCGGCGGGAAGTGCTCCGGGGCACCGGCCCCGCCCGAGGCGATGAGCGGCACGTGCACCCGGGCGCGCACGGCGCGGATCATCTCCAGGTCGAAGCCCTCCTGGGTGCCGTCGGCGTCCATGGAGTTGAGCAGGATCTCGCCCACCCCGCGGTCCTCGGCCTCCCGTGCCCACTCGAGGGCGTCCAGGCCCGTGAGGGTGCGCCCGCCGTGGGTGGTGACCTCGAAGCCGGAGGGGGTGTTGCCCGTGCGGCGGGCGTCGAGGGAGAGCACCAGCACCTGGCTGCCGAAGTGCCCGGTGATCTCGTCGATCACCCCGGGACGGGCCACCGCCGCGGTGTTGATCGACGCCTTGTCCGCCCCGCAGCGCAGCAGCCGGTCGACGTCGGCGACCGCGCGCACGCCGCCGCCCACCGTGAGCGGGATGAAGACCTCCTCGGCGGTGCGGGAGACCACGTCGAAGGTCGTGGCGCGGGCGGCCGAGGACGCCGTGACGTCGAGGAACGTCAGCTCGTCGGCGCCGGCCTCGTTGTAGCGCTTGGCCAGCTCGACCGGGTCCCCGGCGTCGCGCAGGTTCTCGAAGTTCACGCCCTTGACGACGCGACCGGCGTCGACGTCCAGGCACGGGATGACACGTACGGCAACGCCCACGGGCGGGACCTCCTCGGCTGCGGTGGGGTGGGAAGGGCTCAGATGCGGGCGGCCTGGATCGGGGAGACCAGGATGGCGCGCGCGCCGACGTCGTAGAGGGCGTCCATCACCTTGTTGGTCTCCGACTTCGGGACCATGGCGCGCACCGCCCACGCGTTGCCGCGCCCGAGCCGGGAGATGGTGGGGCCCTCCATGCCGGGAGTGATCTGGGTGGCGGCCTCGACGAGCTCCTCGGCGACGTCGTAGTCCATCATCACGTACTGCCGGGCCACGAGCACGCCCTGCAGGCGGCGGCGGAGCACGGACAGGCCCTCGGGCTCCTCGGCCCGGCGGCTGCGGATCAGCAGGGCCTCGGAGGTCATGATCGGCTCCCCGAACACCTGCAGCCCCGCGGCGCGCAGCGTGTTGCCGGTCTCCACCACGTCGGCGATCGCGTCGGCCACGCCCAGCCGGATGGAGGACTCCACCGCCCCGTCCAGGCGCACCACCGAGGCGTCCACGCCCCGCTCGGCCAGGTAGTCCCGCAGCAGGCCGTCGTAGCTGGTGGCGATGCGCCGGCCGGCCAGCTCGGCGATCGAGGAGTACCGGCCGGCGGGGCCGGCGAAGCGGAAGGTGGAGCGGGCGAAGTCCAGGGCCAGGTCCTCGTCCGCGTGCGCGCCGGAGTCCAGCAGCAGGTCGCGGCCGGTGATCCCGACGTCGAGGGTGCCTCCGCCCACGTACACCGCGATGTCGCGCGGGCGCAGGTAGAAGAACTCGATGTTGGCCTCGGGGTCCACGAGCACCAGCTCGCGGGAGTCCCGGCGCTGCCGGTAGCCGGCCTCCTTGAGCATGGTGACGGCGGCTTCGGACAGGGCGCCCTTGTTGGGCACTGCGACACGCAGCATGGGGGATCCTTCTCGGCTTCGGTGGGACGGGGGCGGGGGCGCTCAGAGGTGGCGGTAGACGTCCTCGAGCGTCAGGCCCTTGGCGACCATCATGACCTGCAGGTGGTAGAGCAGCTGGGAGATCTCCTCCGCGGCCTGCTCGGCGGTCTCGTACTCGCACGCCATCCAGACCTCGGCGGCCTCCTCGACGACCTTCTTGCCGATCCCGTGCACGCCGGTGTCCAGCTCCCGGACCGTGCCGGAGCCTTCCGGTCGGGTCACGGCTTTGTCGCTGATCTCGGCGAAGAGGGTCTCGAAGGTTTTCACGACTACCAGGGTAATGGGTCCGCGGACTCCCCCCGGACCGGCCGCGCTCGGCCGGTCCGGGGGCGCGGGGGCTCAGACGCCGAGCGAGCGCAGCAGCAGGGCGGTCTGCACCGCGGCGGCCGTCGCCTCGTAGCCCTTGTCCTCCTGGGAGCCCTCCAGGCCGGCGCGGTCGAGGCCCTGCTGCTCGGTGTCGCAGGTCAGCACGCCGAAGCCGACCGGCACGCCGGTGCGCACCGAGACGTCCGTGAGGCCCTGGGTGGCGGCGGAGCAGACGTAGTCGAAGTGCGGGGTGCCCCCGCGCACGACCACGCCCAGGGCCACCACGGCGTCCAGCCCGGGCGCCAGGCGGGCGGCGGCGACCGGCAGCTCGAAGCTGCCGGGCACGCGCACGACCGCCGCGTCGGTCACGCCGGCGTCGGCGAGCGCGCGGCGGGCGCCGTCGAGCAGCCCGTCCATGATCACCGTGTGCCAGCTGGAGGCGACGACGGCGACGCGCAGTCCGCTCGCGTCGGCGGCGCTCAGGTCGATGTCGGGGGCTCCGTGTCCGCTCATGGGGTGAGGTCTCCTGTGCTGTTCGTGCGGTCGCCGGCGTGCGCCGGCGCCTCGGGGTGTGCGGTGGTGTCGTCGACGTGGCGCAGGCGGTGGTGCATGCGGTCCCGCTTGGTCGCGAGGTAGTCGTGGTTCTCGGGACGGGCCGGGACCTCGTTGGGCACCATCGCGACGACGTCGATGCCCAGCTCGGCCAGCCGCTCCGCCTTGGCGGGGTTGTTGCTGAGCAGCCGGATCCGCGACAGGCCCAGGCGGTGCAGGATGGCGGCGGCGGCGGTGTAGTCCCGCGCGTCGGCGGGCAGGCCGAGCAGCTCGTTGGCCTCCACGGTGTCCGCCCCGCCGTCCTGGAGCTTGTAGGCCCGCAGCTTGTTCACCAGGCCGATCCCGCGGCCCTCGTGGTTGCGCAGGTACAGCAGGGTGCCGCCGTCGTCGGCGATCCGGCGCAGGGCCAGGTGCAGCTGCGGGCCGCAGTCGCACCGGTAGGAGCCGAAGACGTCCCCGGTGAGGCACTCGGAGTGCAGCCGCACGAGCGGGGGCTGGCCCACCGGCACCCGCTCCGAGGACGGGGCGGTGAGGCTGAGGTGCTCGGCGGCCGGGTCCCCGGACCGGCCGGGCACCTGCCAGCCCACGACCTCGAACCGCCCCTCGGGGGTGGGCACGACCACGGGCTCGGAGCTCACCAGCGGGGCGTCCGGCGTCATCGGCGGTCCCCGCGCAGCTGCTCCGCCAGGTCCTCGATGCTCACCAGCGGGATGCCGTGCCGGTCGGCGAAGGCCCGCAGGGCCGGCAGCCGCATCAGCTCCCCCTCGTCGTGCACGAGCTCCGCGATGACCCCCACCGGTTCCAGGCCCGCGAGGACGCACAGCTCGACGGCGGCCTCGGTGTGCCCGCGGCGGACCGCGACGCCTCCGTCGGCGGCACGCAGCGGCAGGACGTGCCCGGGCCGGGTCAGGTCCTCCGCGCCGGCGGACCGGTCGGCGAGGACCCGGGCGGTGAGCGCCCGGTCCGCGGCGCTGATGCCGGTGCTCACGCCGTGGCGGGCGTCGCAGGTGACCGTGTAGGCGGTGCCCTTGGAGTCCTCGTTGACGGCGACCATGGGCGGCAGGCGCAGCGCGTCCGCCCGCTCCCCCGTCATCGGCACGCACACGACGCCGGAGGTGTGCCGGATGGTGAAGCCCATGAGCTCGGCGGTGGCGTGCTGGGCCGCGAAGACGATGTCGCCCTCGTTCTCCCGGTCGGCGTCGTCCACGACGACCACCGGCCGGCCCTGCGCCATCGCCTCGACCGCCGTGCGCACGGCGTCCAGGCGGATCGGCTCGCCCGTCCCGCCCGCGCCGGGGCCCGTGTCCGTCCGGGTGCTGCTGGTGCGCATCATGCTCCTTCTCCTGCGGTGGGCCCGGCCTCCGGTGCCGGGGTGCTGTCGGTGCGGGCGAAGGCCAGCAACCGCTGGGCGTACTTCGCGAGGACGTCGACCTCGAGGTTGACGGACGCCCCGGCGGGGCGCCGTCCCAGCGTGGTCTCGGCCAGGGTGGCGGGGATGAGCCCGATCTCGAACCAGGGCTCGGCGGCGCCGGGGGCGCTGACCGCCGTGACGGTCAGGGACACCCCGTCCACGGCGACCGAGCCCTTCTCCGCGACGAAGGGGGCGAGCTCCCCGGGCACCGCGATGCGCACCCGTTCCCACTCCCCCAGGTCCTCCCGGGCGACGACGGTGCCGGTGCCGTCGACGTGGCCCTGGACCACGTGGCCGTCCAGGCGCCCACCGGCGGGCACGCACCGTTCCAGGTTCACGGTGTCGCCGGGGGCCAGCGCCCCGAGGGTGGTGCGCACCAGCGTCTCGCCGATGACGTCGGCCAGGAACTGCCCGGCGCCGATGTCCTCGGTGCGCGTGGCCGTCAGGCACACGCCGTTGACGGCGAGGGAGCCGCCGTGCGGCAGGTCGGCGACGAGCGGGCCCGCGTCCACGAGGAGGCGGGCGCTCCTGCCGTCCGGGCGGGGCTCGACCGAGCGCACGGTGCCCTGCCCGGCGACGATTCCTGTGAACATGCGGCTTGTCCTCTGTCTCTCTGGGTGCGGTCGGTCGGTGAGGTCTGTTCGGTGAGGCTCGTTCGGTGCGGTCAGTCCGCGGGGGCGGGCCGCAGGTGGATCCACAGGTCCGGGCCCAGCTGCTGCACCGGTCCCCCGCCGGTGGGGTCCAGCCGCCACCGGGAGGCGTCGGCGAGGGTGCCGATGCCCTGCTCGGCGAACGCGGGCCGCCCGGCGCCCAGCAGCAGCGGCGCCTGGTAGAGGCTGATCTCGTCGACGAGGCCGGCGCGCAGGAAGCCCGCGGCGACCGTGGCGCCGCCCTCGATGAGGACGTGGCGGACCCCGGCGTCGTAGAGCTCGGCCAGGGCGGCGTGGGGGTCGTGGGTGACCAGGTGGCGGAACCGGCCGTCGCTGCCGCGGATCGCCGCGTGGGCCGGGACGGCGCGCAGCCCCATGGCCGCGCGCAGCGGCTGCCGCGGCACGGCGGCGCCGTCGCCGGTCCGGGCGGTGAGCCGCGGGTCGTCGGCCAGGACCGTGCCGGTGCCCACGAGCACGGCGTCGGCGCGGGCGCGCAGGTCGTGGCCGTGCTCGCGCGCCGAGGCGGAGGTGATCCACTGGCTGGTCCCGTCCGCCGCGGCGATCCGGGCGTCGAGGGTCTGGGCGACCTTGAGGGTGACGAACGGCCGTTGGGCGCGCATCGTCTCGCCCCAGCGGTCGTTGAGCCGTTCGGCCTCCTCGGCGAGCACGCCGGAGCGCACCTGCAGCCCGGCCGCGCGCAGGGTGGCGGCCCCGCCCGCGGCGGCGGAGGTCCGGTCGGGGGCCCCGAAGACCACCCGGGGCACGCCCGCCTCCACGATGGCGTCGGCGCACGGGCCGGTGCGGCCCCAGTGGTTGCAGGGCTCGAGGGTGACGTACATGGTGGTGCCGCGCAGGTCCGTGCCGGCGGAGGCGGCCTGCTGCAGGGCGTCGACCTCGGCGTGGACGGTGCCGGCCCCGCGGTGGTGGCCGACGTGCAGGATCCGGCCCGCGGCGTCGGCGAGGACGGCTCCCACGAGGGGGTTGGCCCCGCGCGGGCCGCGCGCCGCCGCGTGCAGGGCGGTCCGCATGATCGACCGTTCGGCGTCTCCGCCGGGCCGGTGCTGCGGGTCCATTCGCGTCGTCCTTTCCCGGGTCGGCTCCGGGGGCAGGACGACGGCGCCGCCGGCCGGGCCCGTGCGGCCGCGACCGGCGACGCGGCGGGCCGGCAGGGCGCGCCGCGAGGGCCGTCGAACGTGTTGCCTTCCATCCAGACTGTGACTGTCGGTACCGGAGTTCCACCGGTTCGGCCGTGCCCGCCCCGCTGGGGCGCCGCACGGTTCGCGGACTGTGACCGCCGGTTCGGACTTGCACCGACCCCGGAACACGTTGTTCTTGAGCCCGATTATGGCACAGCCCCGCCGGGCCGGCAGCACCGGGCGGCGGTCCCCGCTCAGGAGCGGGCGTCGTGGGCGGCACTGCGCAGCGCCGTGATCGCCGCCTCGGGGTCCCCCGCCCCGTAGACGGCGGAGCCGGCCACGAAGGTGTCGGCCCCGGCCTCGGCGGCGCGCAGGATCGTCTCCTCCGTGATCCCGCCGTCCACCTGCAGGGCCACCCGCCCCCCGCCGGCACGGATCGCCTCGGCCGCCCGGCGGATCTTCGGCAGCATCACGTCCAGGAAGGCCTGCCCGCCGAAGCCGGGCTCCACCGTCATGACGAGGAGCATGTCCAGCTCCGGGAGCAGGTCGAGGTAGGGCTCCACGGGGGTCGCCGGGCGCAGGGCCATCCCGGCCCGCGCACCGTGGGCCCGCAGCTCCCGGGCCAGCTTCAGCGGGGCGCGCGCGGCCTCCGCGTGGAAGGTGACCGACTCGCAGCCGAGCTCGGCGTAGCCGGTGGCCCAGCGGTCGGCGTCCTCGATCATCAGGTGCACGTCCAGCGGGACCGGGCTGACGGCCAGCAGCCGCTCCACCACGGGCAGCCCGAGGGTGAGGTTGGGGACGAAGTGGTTGTCCATGACGTCCACGTGCACGGCGTCGGCAGTGGCGATCCGCGCCAGCTCGGCCTCGAGGTTGACGAAGTCGGCGGAGAGGATCGAGGGGTGGATGCAGGGCTGGGGCACGGAGGACTCCTGGGTGGTCGGGGGTTCGGGGGGCTCAGCGCTTGCGCAGCAGGGCCAGGAACATGGCGTCGGTGCCGTGCACGTGCGGCCACAGCTGGACGGTCGCCGGTCCCGCGGCGCCCTCCCAGGGGCGGGACGGGTCCCGGTCCCCCTCGAGGGCCCCGGGCAGGGCGGCGTCGCGGGCCGGGCCGAGGGCGTCGAGGAGTTCCACGTCCTCCCGGCGGCCCAGCACGTCCTGGACCACCGCGAGGGTCTCGGCCGCGTGCGGGGAGCACGTGGCGTAGGCGACCGTGCCCCCGGGGCGTGTGACGTCGAGGGCGGCCTCCAGCAGCTCCCGCTGCAGCGGCCCCAGCTCGGCCAGGTCCCGCGGGGTGCGGCGCCAGCGGGACTCCGGCCGCCGGCGCAGCGCCCCGAGTCCGGTGCAGGGGCGTCGACGAGCACCCGGTCGTAGCCGGCCTCCTCCGCGGGGCGGCCCCCGAGCAGCTCGCCGGCGGCCCGGCCGTCCCCGGTGCGCACCGACCACGCGTGCCCGGGCACGGGCCGCAGGGCCTGGCGGACCAGCTCGGCCCGGTGCGGGGCAACCTCGTTGGCCGTCAGGTGCGCGCCGCGCTCGGCGGCCAGGGCGGCCAGCAGCGCGGCCTTGCCGCCGGGACCGGCGCACAGGTCGAGCCAGCGCTCGCCCCGGCCGTCCCCGGCCCCGGCGCTCCCGCCGCCGGCCGCGGCCAGGGCCCGGGCGACCAGCTGGGAGCCGGCGTCCTGGACCCGGACCCCGCCCGCGCGCACGGAGGAGAGCCGGTGCAGGTCGCCGCCGCTGCTGAGCGCGGAGCCGGGCACGAGGGCGCCCTTCTGCGCGCCGGCCTCGAGGGCCTCGGTCAGTTCGCCGAGGCCGGGCAGGGCCACGAGGTTGACCACGGGGGCCTCGTTGTCCGCCGCGAGCAGGGCCTCGAGCTCGGTGCCGGACCGGCCGTGGGCCACCAGGGCCTGGCGCAGCGCGCGGACCTGCCACGCCGGGTGGGCGTGGGCCAGGCCCAGCCGCGCGGTCCCGTCGGCGGCGTCCTCGCTCAGCTCGGCGATCCACGCGGGGAGGTCCCGGGCGGCGACCTTGCGCAGCACCGCGTTGACGAGGGACCCGGGCCCGGCGCCCACCACGGCCCGCACCAGCCCGACCGTCTGGTCGAGGGCGGCGTGGTCGGGCACCCGCATCGCCAGCAGCTGGTGCACGCCCAGGCGCAGGGCGTCGAGCACCGCGCCGTCGAGGTCGGCCAGCGGCCGGTCCACGCACCGGCTCAGCACCGCGTCCCAGGTCCCCTGCCAGCGCAGCGCCCCGTAGGCCAGCTCGGTGGCGAAACCGGCGTCGCGCCGGTCGAGCCGGTGGGCCCGCACGGCCTTCGGGAGCACGAGGTTGCCGTAGGCGCCCTCCTCGGAGACCGCCCGCAGCGTCTCGAACGCGGCCAGCCGGGCCGGGTCGGCCCGCCGGGTCCGGGCCGCCGGCGCGGCGGAGGAGAACGTCCGCTCGGTCCGGGGGCGCCGGTTGCGCTCGTGGCCCCGGGCGTTGCGCCGCTCACCCCCCGGGCGCCGGTCCCGGCCGCCCCGGCGCTCGTCCTGGCGGTCGTCCTGGCGGTCGCGGCGGCGGTCGTCGCGCCCCCGGCTCTCGCGCTCGCTCACTCGAACACCACCCTGTCCTCCGTGTTGTGGCCCCGCGCCCAGGCGGCGGCGTCCATGGTCTTCTTCCCGGCGGGCTGCACCGTGCCCAGCTGCACCGCGCCCGAGCCGGTGCCCACGAGCACGGCGCCGCCGCGCAGCGCGCACTCCCCCGGCGCGAGGTCCCGGACCTCGGGGCGGGCGGCGACGCCCTCGAGCTTGATCCGGCGGCCGTCGAGCTGGGTCCAGGCCCCGGGCTCCGGCGTCGTCCCGCGGACCCGGCGGACCACGGCCAGGGCGGGGTCCGCCCAGCGGACCCGCCCGTCCTGCGCGGTGAGCTTGGGCGCCAGCGAGACGTCGCCCCGCTGGGCGGCGGGCCGGGCCGTGCCCTCGACCACCGCGCGCAGCGAGTCGGCCAGCAGGGGCGCGGCCGTGCGGGAGAGCCGCTCCAGGACCGTGCCGGCGGTGTCCTCGGGGCGGACCTCGTCGGTCATCGTCCCCACCACCGGGCCGGTGTCCAGCCCGGCCTCCAGCAGGAACGTGCTGGCGCCCACCACCGTGTCCCCGGCCATCAGCGCCCGCTGCACGGGGGCGGCGCCCCGCCACTGCGGGAGCAGGGAGAAGTGCAGGTTGAGCCAGCCGTGCGGCAGGGCGTCGAGCGCGGCCTGGGGCACCAGCGCGCCGTAGGCGACCACCGCGGCCACGTCGGCGCCCAGGTCCCGGATCCGCTCGGTCAGCTCCGCGTCGATCCGGTTGGCCTTGAGCACGGGAAGGCCCCGCCGCTGCGCCTCCTGCGCCACGGGCGAGGGCGTGAGCACCTTCTTGCGGCCCACGGGGGCGTCGGTGCGGGTCAGGACGGCGAGGATCTCGACGTCGGACCGGTCGGCCAGGTGGACCAGGGGCGGCACGGCGACGGACGGCGTGCCGGCGTAGAGGATCTTCACTGCTCTCCAGACGGGTGGGGACGGGGGGTGGACTCAGCCGCGGGCGGAGCCGAAAGCGCTGCCGGTGCCGCTGCCGAAGGAGGAGCCCACGGTCGCGGCCCGCTGCCCGGCCACGCCGTGGACCACCCCGTCGTAGTCGGCGGCGCGGATGGCCCGCAGCGCCTCCTTCCGGGCGGCGCCCACGAGGCGGTCGACGTACAGCCGCCCGTCCAGGTGGTCGGTCTCGTGCTGCAGGCAGCGCGCGAGCAGACCGGTGCCCTCGACGGTGACCGGCCGGCCGTCCTGGTCCGTGCCGGTGACCCGGGCCCAGTCGCGGCGCGGGGTGTCGAAGCCGAGACCGGGCACGGAGAGGCAGCCCTCGCCGCCCTCCTGCGGTGCGTCGCCCACCTCCAGGACCGGGTTGACCACGTGTCCGGCGCTGCCCTCGACCGCCCAGGTGAACAGGCGCAGACCGATCCCCACCTGGGGCGCGGCGAGGCCGACGCCGCCGACGTCGAGCATCGTCTCGGTCATGTCGGCGACGAGCCGGCGCAGCGCGTCGTCGTACTGCGTGACCTCCGACGCGCGGGTGCGCAGGACGGGATCGCCGATGGTGCGGATGGGCAGGATGGGCATGGGGCAACCTCGCTCTCGACCCGACAAGTCTACGGGCCGCCCGCGGGGCGCGGGGCGCGGACCCGTTCCGGAGGTCCTAGGGCTGCTCCGGCGGCGGGGGCGGCGGCACGGGGCGCAGGGCGGGGCCGGCCGCGGCCAGGGCGGTCTCCTGCGTCCACAGCCGGTGCAGGGCGCAGAACTTGTACCAGTGCTGCTCGAGCACCTCCGGCACGGCCTGCACGGGCACGACCTCCGTCTCCCCGATCGCGACCCCCAGCAGCAGGTCCGCGCCGCCGTAGGCCCAGGGCTCCCAGGTGCCGGCCTCGGCGTCCACGAGGGACTCCTCGGCCTTGAGCCCGGCCACGAGCTGGGTGACGACCTTGGCGTCCAGGGACTTCACGCGCCCGTCCCGGTCCGTGCCCTTCGTCTTGTAGTCGATCAGGCAGACCTTGCCCGCGATCCGGGCGACGAGGTCGAGGGTGCCGGCGTAGCCGACGGTGGAGTTCCAGACGGTGACCTCCACGGCGAGGGGCTCGGGCGCGTAGAGGTCCCACCACTCGTCGAAGCGGGAGGCGAAGCGCTCCTCGCCGTGCTCGGCCAGGGTGGCCCGCGCCTCCGCGGCCCGGTGGGGCTTCCCGAGGGCGCGCAGGGCGATCTGCTCGGCGTAGGTGTGCACCCGGTCCCCGCGGGCCGCGGCGTCGTCCCGGTGCCGCTGGGCGGCCTTGGCGGCGTCCCGCACGACGGCGCGCAGCTGGGCGGGCGAGCCCAGGGCCGCCCGCAGCCGGTCGTCCTGCACGGCCGCCTGCGCGGCGGAGTAGCCGTACCAGCCGTCCAGGTCGGTGGCGGCACGGGAGAGCACGGTGGTGATGGAGGGGACGGTGGCCTGCTCGGAGATGGACCTCGCGTACATCCGTCCGTACTCGGTCTGTTCCGCCAGCCTGGGCTGTGTCACGCTGCTCGTCGCCTCTCCGTCGGGTCCCCGGCTCGACCGGGCGGGTCCCCGGTGCTCCGGGTCCTGGGCCGCAGGCTACCGACCGCCTCGGACACGGGACGCCCGGGGCCCGCCGGGCACGACGAAGGCCCCGGCTCGGGGAGCCGGGGCCTTCGGGTGGTGCGCGATACTGGGATCGAACCAGTGACCTCTTCCGTGTCAGGGAAGCGCGCTACCGCTGCGCCAATCGCGCTTGACCGGCGACCTCCGGGGAGGCCGTCAAGCATGGTGGGTCGTGCACCGAGGTGGAGACGGGATTCGAACCCGCGTAGACGGCTTTGCAGGCCGCTGCCTAACCACTCGGCCACCCCACCGGGGCCTCGTCCTCGCGGACAGGGCCGTCGGTCACGGCATGGGACATGCCGATTCCTGCGAGCGGACGACGGGAGTCGAACCCGCGACATCCACCATGGCAAGGTGGTGCTCTACCAGCTGAGCTACGTCCGCATGTCTTTCCGGGGATCTCTCGATCTTCCGGTGTGGAACTCTATCACAGCCCCGTGCCCGGCGTTCCCGCCGGTCCGGTGCGTCAACATCCGGCGGAGTCCTGGAGCGTCCCGGCCTCGCGGCCCGTCCGTTCGCCGGAACCCGTCGGTGTTCCTGACAGGCAGAGACTGTACGGGACGGTTTTCCGGATCGCCAAATCGGCGGCCGGCACTGCGGCCGGACGGGCGAATTGGCCCACGGCCCGGTTGTGGGTTATGGTTTTCGAGCAGTGAGCGCGATTGGCGCAGTGGTAGCGCGCTTCGTTCACACCGAAGAGGTCACTGGTTCGAACCCAGTATCGCGCACGAGCACCGACGAGGGCCCCGGCTGAGATCATCTCAGCCGGGGCCCTCGTCGTCGTGCCGCCTCCTGGGCGGTGCCCCTGCGGGCCCCCGACGACGGCGCCCGCCCCGCCGGCCCGTCCGGGGACGGCGGCGGAGCGGGCGCGGAGGGTGCGCCCGGGCCGTGCACCCGGGCGGTGGCCTCAGACCGTGGAGACGTCCCCCAGGATCCCCTCCCGGGCCAGGGCGGTGAGCCGCGAGACCGCCCGGTAGTACTTCTTCTGGTAGCCGCCGGCCATCATCTCGGCCGTGAACACCTCGTCGAAGGGCCGGCCGGAGGCGATGATCGGCAGGTTCTTGTCGTAGAGCCGGTCGGCGAGCACGACGAAGCGCAGGGCCACGGCCTGCTGCTCGATCGTGTGCACGTCCTGCCACACGATCGCGTCGATCCCCTCCAGGAGCTTGCGGTAACGGGAGGGGTGGACGTCGGAGAGGTGCTCGATCAGGTCGGCGAACGCGTCCGCGGCCACCACCCGGCCCGAGAACCGCTCCTCGACGGCGCGCTCGAGCTCGCCGCCGGACAGCGGCGCCGGAGCCTGCGGCAGGCCGCGGTGCCGGAAGTCCTCACCGTCGATGCGCACGACCTCGAACTGGTCGGCCAGCACCTGGATCTCCCGCTGGAAGTCCTGGGCGGCGAAGCGGCCCTCGCCGAGGGAGCCCGGGAGCGTGTTGGACGTCGCGGCGATCCGGACGCCGGCGTCGGCGAGCTCGCGCATCAGGCGGGACATCAGCACGGTGTCCCCGGGGTCGTCGAGCTCGAACTCGTCGATGCACACCAGCTGGTAGGTGCTCAGGGCGTCGACGGCCTTGCGGAAGGTCAGCGCGCCCACCAGGTTGGTGTACTCCACGAAGGTGCCGAAGGCCTTGGGGCCGGGCACGGCGTGCCACAGCGAGGCGAGGAGGTGGGTCTTGCCCACGCCGAAGCCGCCGTCCAGGTAGATCCCCGTGCGGACGTCGGCGGGGCGGGGGCCGCCGACGAAGAGCTTGGCGAAGAACCCGCCGCCGGAGCCGGCCCGTCCCACGGAGTCCGCGAAGGCGCGCAGCTCCCGCACGGCCTCCGCCTGGGACGGCTGCTGGGGATCGGGGCGGTAGGTGTCGAACGAGACCTCGCCGAAGCGCTCGGACGGGCGGAACCCCGCCAGCAGCTCGTCGGCCGACACGTGCGGCCGGCGGTCGGTGAGGTGTTCGATGCGGATGCTCACGGGGAGACCTCTCTGTCCGCCGGGCACGACGGCTCGCTGGTTCGGCGCGCCGGAGCGACGCGCGCGGGTGCTCCGGCGATTTTAGCCCGCGCCCCGCGGCCGCCGGTGCGCCGGCCGCGAAATCCCGGCCGCCCCGGGCCGGGTGCCGCCCGTGCGGGGGGCGGCACCCGGCCGGGAGCACTACGCTGGAGGGGAATCCGATCCCCACCCCGGAAGGAGCCCCCATGGGCGTTGCCGTGGAGAACAACGAAGAGTTCGCGCAGTACGCGCACCCCGAGCGGCTGGTGTCCACGCAGTGGGTCGCCGAGCACCTCGACGACCCGGGCGTGGTCCTCGTCGAGTCCGACGAGGACGTGCTGCTGTACGAGACCGGGCACGTCCCGGGCGCCGTGAAGGTGGACTGGCACACCGACCTGAACCGCCCCGACACCCGCGACTACGTCGACGGCGCGCAGTTCGCGGAGCTGATGTCCCGCAAGGGCATCTCCCGCGACACCACCGTGGTCGTCTACGGGGACAAGTCGAACTGGTGGGCCGCCTACGCCCTGTGGGTGTTCGAGCTGTTCGGCCACCCCGACGTGCGGCTCATGAACGGCGGGCGGGACAAGTGGATCGCCGAGGGCCGGGAGCAGTCCACCGACAAGGTCGTGCCCGAGCGCGCCGAGTACCCGGTGGTCGAGCGCGACGACTCCCGGGCCCGTGCGTACCAGGAGGACGTGCTCGGCCACCTCGGCGAGCAGCCGCTGATCGACGTCCGGTCCCTGCCGGAGTACACCGGTGAGCGCACGCACATGGCCGAGTACCCCCAGGAGGGCACGCTGCGCGGCGGGCACATCCCCACCGCGGCCTCCGTGCCGTGGGCCCGGGCCGCCGCCGAGGACGGCCGGTTCCGCTCCCGCCAGGAGCTCGAGGCGGTCTACCGCGACGAGGTCGGCCTGGCCGAGGACGACGACATCATCGCCTACTGCCGCATCGGCGAGCGCTCCAGCCACACCTGGTTCGTGCTGAAGTACCTGCTCGGCTTCGAGAAGGTGCGCAACTACGACGGCTCGTGGACCGAGTGGGGCAACTCCGTGCGCGTGCCGATCGTCCTCGGCGAGGAGCGCGGCGAGGCCCCGGGGGCGTCCCGATGAGCGCTCCGCTGCCCGCCCAGCTCGAGGAGCTCGTCGAGGACTTCACGGCCGTCCCGGAGGAGGACAAGCTCCAGCTGCTGCTGGAGTTCTCCCGCTCCCTGCCGGCCCTGCCCGCCCGGCTCGGCGAGCACCCGGAGGAGCTGGAGCAGGTCGTGGAGTGCCAGTCGCCGCTGTTCCTGACCGTCGAGTGGGACGAGGGCAGCGAGCCGGGCCCCGAGGCCCCGGTGCGGCTGTTCTTCTCCGCCCCGGCCGAGGCACCCACCACCCGCGGGTTCGCGTCCATCCTGCACGAGGGGCTCGACGGCCTGCCCGCCCGGCAGGTCCTCGAGGTCCCCGACGACCTGCCGGAGCGCTTCGGCCTGACCCAGCTCGTCTCCCCGCTGCGGATGCGCGGGATGTCGGCGATGCTCGGGCGGGTCAAGCGGCGCGTGCGCGAGCTCCAGGGCGCCTGAGGGCCGGGCCGCCCGTCATGGCCAGGACCGCCCGCCGTGCCGGGCCCACGGCCGCCGTCGCGCTCCTGGAGCGGGAGCGGGTGGCCTACGCCCGGCACGAGTACGAGCACGACCCCGCGGCGGCGTCCTTCGGCCTGGAGGCCGCCGCCGCGCTGGGCCGCGACCCCGCGCAGGTGTTCAAGACCCTCATGCTCGTCCACGAGCGCGACTGGGCGGTGGCGGTGCTGCCCGTCTCCGCCCGGCTGTCCGTGCGCGCGGCCGCAGCCGCGCTGGGCTGGAAGAGGGCCGCCCTGGCCGAGCCCAGGCTGGCGGAGCGGCGCACCGGCTACGTGGTGGGGGGCATCTCCCCGCTGGGCCAGAAGACCCCCTCCCCCACCCTGCTGGACGACTCCGCGCTCGGGTGGGCCACGGTGCTCGTCTCCGGCGGGCGCCGCGGCCTGGACGTGGAGCTGGCCCCGGCTGAGCTGCTGCGGCTCACCGGGGGCTGCACGGCGGCGCTGCGGAGCTGACCGGGCTCAGGGCCGCGCGGCCCCGGCTCCCCCGGCCGGCAGGGCGTCCTGCGCCAGCCGCTCCGGCAGCCACCTCCGCACCGCGTCCTCCCAGCGCCGCGGGTCCACGTTCCACTCCTTGGTGTGCCGGGCGCGGGTGAACGGCACGAACTCCACGAGCCGGTTCAGCTCCGCGAGCCGGCGGGAGCTGGCGGCGGGGACGAACTCGTCGTCCACGGAGTGCAGCACCAGGGTGGGCGTGTGCAGCTGCTCGCTGCGGGAGAGCCAGTCGAGGGCCTTGAGGTCCACCGGCGCGGCGAGTCCGGTCAGCATCCGGCCCCCCGGGTGCGAGATGAGGCTGGTGGCCAGCCGGCCGATCCCGGAGGGGATGCGCCGGGTGCGGGAGTGGTGGGCGATCAGCTCGAACCAGTCCACGACCGGCCCGGTCAGCACCAGGGCGGCGATGTCGTCGCGGTAGAAGGAGAGATCGGCCGTCTGCAGGGAGATGGCCCCGCCCATGGACCAGCCGAAGAGCACGATCTGCGTGGCGCCGCGGGACTTGGCGTAGCTGATCGCCGTCTGCACGTCCTTCCACTCCGTGAACCCCAGCCCGTACCGGAAGTCGTGGGTGGGCGGCGCCTCGCGGTCGTTGCGGTAGGAGATCAGCAGGGAGGTCAGCCCGAGCTCCCGGGCCACGGGCACCGCGCGCACCGTCTCCATCCGGTTGGCCCCGCGCCCGTGCACCATGATCGCCCACGGCCCGGGCAGCTCCCGCGGCCGCTCGCCCTCCGGGGTGGGCCCGCCCTCGGCGGGCACGACCCAGCAGGGCGCCGGGCCGACCTCGATGGGGATCTCGACCTCCTCGAACGGCAGCCCGGCCGCACCGGGGTCCGGGTAGACGGTCCCGGACCAGAAGCCGCGGGAGGCCTTCGCGAGGTCCCCCGTGTAGACCTCCTCCACCACCCGGGTCACGGTGCCCTCCTGCGGGGAGTAGGAGCGGATCGCGCCGATCCGGGCGTGGCCGCGGCCGGCGTCGAAGCGCAGGCTGTAGGTGCCCGCCACGGTCGTGTCCACCGTGGCCGGCAGCTTCACGAGGGTCGTCGCGGCCGGGTCCCCGTCCTCGCCGGTGCGGGTCAGCCCGAGGATGGGCAGGTCCTCGGAACGGTACTTCGGCGGCACCACGACCTGCCGGGCGAAGTAGGCCGCGGCGGCGCTGGAGAGCCCGAAGGACAGGGAGGCCGCGCCCACGGTGGCGGCGGCGCCGACCACGGCGCCGCGGGCCCACGCCGTGGCGGGAGCGGGCGGCGCCGCGGGGGGCGCGGCGGGGGCCGGGCGGAAGCGTCGAGGCATGCCACCAGTCTTCCACGGGGCCGCGGGCATAACCCGGAGGGGCACGTCGTTGTCCCTGCCGGGTGCTCCGGTTCCCGGGCCGCCGGCCGGACCACCCGCCCGACCACCCGCCCGCCCGATCCCGGAGGACGACACCATGAGCGAGACCACCAGGCACGACGACCGCCCCGAGCCCACCGACCGGACCGAGCAGGACTGGCGCTCGATCCTGTCCCCCGAGGAGTACCACGTGCTGCGGGAGGCCGGGACGGAACGGCCCTTCACGGGCGAGTACTGGAACACCCAGACCGAGGGCGTGTACACCTGCCGCGCGTGCGGCGCCGAGCTGTTCCGCTCGGAGACGAAGTTCGACGCCCACTGCGGGTGGCCCTCCTTCTACGCCCCGCTCGCGGAGGACCGGGTCCGCTACATCAAGGACACCGCCCTGGGCATGGAGCGGGTGGAGGTCCGGTGCGCCGCCTGCGACTCGCACATGGGCCACGTCTTCGGCGGCGAGGGCTTCCCGACCCCGACCGACCTGCGGTACTGCATCAACTCCGTCTCGGTCCGGCTGGTCCCCGCCTCCTCGTGACCGGCGGGCCCGCGCGCGGCGTGGCACCGGCCACGCCGGCGCCCGGACGGCCTACCCTTCCAGTGTGAGCACCGTGAACGACCTCTCAGGGGTGTCCCAGGGCTTCCAGGAGGCCCTGGAGCACCTGCTCCGCACCCCGTACCGGGACGGCATCGAGCTCACCGAGATCCCCGCGCCCACGCACCTGGCCCCCTTCGCGGCCGCGGTGCGCGCGGAGGTGCGGCAGCCGCCGGCCCCGCCCGCCGGCCCGGCGGCGGAGCCCGGCACCCCGCTCCCGCCCCGGCCGCGCACGGCCTCCCGGCCGACGAGCTCGGGGACCGGGGACCGACGGACGAGCTGGCCGCGGGCCGCTTCGTGCTGCTGTTCGACCCCTCCGAGCCCGAGGCCTGGGGCGGGCCCCTCCGCATCGTCACCTGGGCGCGGGCGGCCGTGGGCCGGGAGGTCGGGTGCGACGACACCGCCGGGCTGCTCGCCTGGACCCGGCTGCTCGAGTCCCTGCGGCGCCACCGGGCCGGATATTCTCGGGAGGGCGGCACCGCGTCCCGGGTCCTCGCCGAGGGCTTCGGGACCCTCGGCGACCAGCTCGAGGGGGCCGACGTCGAGCTGCGGGCGTCCTGGACGCCCCACGGGTCCGACGTGGAGCCGCACCTCGCCGCCTGGGCGGACACGGTCTGCGCGTTCGCGGGCCTGCCGCCCTACCCGCGCGGGGTGACCGTGCTGCACCCGCGCCGCTGACCACCGAACCGACCGCGCCCCGACGGGGCCGACACAGAATCGAAGACGCTCCTTGACCAGCCCAGCCGACCGCCGATCCGCGCCCGACGAGTCCCCGACCCCGGTGGTCGCCGGATTCGAGGACTACGAGATCCCCGACAGCGTCCACCTCGCGGCCCCGTTCGACGGCGTCCCGCCCGTCGTCGAGACCGTGGCCGGGCTCGAGCGGGCCGCCGCCGCCGTGGCCGGGGGGACGGGCCCGGCCGCGATCGACACCGAGCGCGCCTCCGGCTTCCGCTACGGCCAGCGCGCCTTCCTCGTCCAGCTCCGCCGCGAGGGCGTGGGCACCGTGCTGATCGACCCCGAGGCCACCGGGTCGCTGGCCGTGCTGAACGAGGCGCTCGCCGGCGTGGAGTGGGTGCTGCACGCCGCCACCCAGGACCTGCCCTCGCTGCGGGCCCTGGACATGGAGCCGGACCAGCTGTTCGACACCGAGCTGGGCGGGCGCATCGCCGGGCTCCGCCGGGTGGGGCTGGCCGCCGAGACGGAGGAGCTGCTCGGCTACACGCTGGCGAAGGAGCACTCCGCCGTCGACTGGTCCAAGCGGCCCCTGCCGCAGGACTGGCTCAACTACGCCGCCCTCGACGTGGAGATGCTGATCCCGCTGCGCTGGGCGATGGAGGACCTGCTCCGGGAGCAGGGCAAGCTCGAGTGGGCCCTGGAGGAGTTCGAGGCCGTGCGCACGGCTCCGCCCGCCCCGCCGCGCCAGGACCCGTGGCGCAGGACCTCCGGGATCACCAAGGTCAAGGGCCGTCGCCAGCTCACCGCGCTGCGCCTGCTGTGGGAGGAGCGCGAAGCGCTGGCCCGGCACAAGGACCTCTCCCCCAGCCGGCTGCTGCCGGACGCGGCTCTCGTGGCGGCGGCCTCCGCCATGCCGCGGACCGTGCCCCAGCTGCTGGCCACCCCCGGATTCCACGGACGGCAGGCCGCGCGGGAGGCTCCCCGGTGGCTGCGGGCGATCGCCGAGGCCCGCAACGCCACCGAGCTCGTCCCCGTCACCGTGCGGTCCGACGCCCTGCCGCCCGTGAAGGCCTGGGAGGCCAAGCGCCCCGAGGCCGCCGCCCGCCTGAAGGTCCTCAAGCCGGTCGTGACCGAGCTGGCGGAGGAGCACGGGCTGCCGACCGAGAACCTGCTCACCCCGGAGCACCTGCGCCGGTTCTGCTGGCAGCCGCCCAAGAGCACCGGCGACCAGGCGGTGGCCGACCGGCTGCGCGACCTGGGCGCCCGCCGCTGGCAGGTCCAGCTCACGGCCCCCGTCATCGGCGCGGCGTGGCGGGAGCTGCGGGCCCGCAAGCGCGCCGCCCGCCACGCCGAGCAGCAGCCCCAGGCCGGGCCCCCTCAGGTCGAGCCGTCCCGGACCGAGCAGGTGCAGGACGAGCAGATCCAGGACGAGCAGCCCGGGACCGGTCCCTCTCCCGCCGGCGGCGAGGGAGCCCCCGCGGCCTGAACCGTACGGCCTGCGGCGGCCGGCCGGTGCCGTCCCCGGTCGGTGCCGTCCCCGGTCGGTGCCGTCCCCGGTCGGTGCCGTCTCGGGCCGGGCGCCGCGCGGGACGGCACGACGACGGGCCCCGGCCGTCGGCCGGGGCCCGTCACGGGGCTGCTGGGATCAGCTCTGGGTGTCGCCGGGGGCCGGCTGCGGCTCGGCGGGCTCCAGCGGGCTCTCCGGAGTGACCGGCTTCGCCGTCTGCAGGTCCGCGTAGCCGGTAGTGGAGGTGCCGGTCGCCGCGTCGGTGCCGCCCGAGGAGCCGGAGACCTTGTCCTTGACCGTCGAGGACGCGTCCGAGGCCTTCGTGCCCACCGTGTCGGCGGCCTTCTTGGCGGAGTCGGCGAGCTTGCCGCCGACCACGGGCACCTCCGACTTGACCCAGTCGGTGCCCTCGGAGACCTTCGCCTGCACCTTGGGGTCCTGCCAGGTCTTCATGGCGTTCTGCTTCAGGGCCTCGTAGCTCTGGCGGCCCGAGGCCGAGCCGACCACGAAGCCGACGCCGAAACCGGTCACGAAGATGAGTCGCTTGATCATGGTGCTGTCCTTCCGTCCGTCCCGGCGCGGCGGCCGGGAACGGGTCGGAGCCTCTGGTGCACGGCTCGTCCCCGGTGTCTGTTGTCATCATCATCCTACTGATCACATGCTGTGGCCGACACTGCTCCCGCCGGTCTCCGCTGAGAGCGATCACCCGCCCCGCCCGGGCGCACGCCCCGAGCACGTTCCTCGACCGACCGTTCGTCCGCACCGTTCGACCGCACCGGTGGAGCTCCGGCCGGCCCGTCGGCGGCGGCGCCTAGACTGGCGGTGCACCCGCAGCACCGCCGACGAGAGGACCACCATGGCCGAGCCCGACGCCTCCACCGCCCCCACGGCACTGCCCCGGCGCACGGTCCTGGGCGTGGCCGGCGCGGGCCTCGGCGCCGCAGCGGCACTCAGCGCCTGCGGCGGCCAGGACGGGCCGCCGGACGGACCTGCCCGGTCCGTGGACGCGGGCGCGGTCGGCGACGTGCCGGTGGGCTCCGGCGTCAAGGTGGACCGGGACGGCGTGCAGGCGGTGGTGGCCCGGCCCGCCGAGGACACCGTCGTGGCGTTCTCCCCCGTGTGTCCGCACCAGGGCTGCATGGTCGTGCCCGAGGAGCAGCTCTACGTCTGCCCCTGCCACGCCTCGCAGTTCGACCTCGCCACCGGGGAGGTCCGGGGCGGACCTGCCCGGACGGGGCTCACGCCGTACCCGGTGGCCGTCCGGGAGGGCCGGATCGTGCTGGGCTGAGCCGCTCAGCCCCGGCCCGGCCGCGGCAGCGACGTGCTGTCCCGGGCCGTGTCGGGGAGGACCTCGGTGTCCTCCGCCTCGACCGGGCGGGCGTAGGGCACCCGGGTGCCGAGCACGGAGGCGAGCGTGTCCTGGGCGACGCGCTGGGCGGTCAGCCCCACCCGCTCCAGGACCTGGGAGCGCGAGCCGTGCGCGAGGAACCGGGTCGGCAGGCCGACCTCGTTGAGGGCGGTGTCGACGCCGGCGGCGCGCATCTCCTGCCGGATCCTTGAGCCGATCCCGCCCGCGCGCACCCCGTCCTCCACAACGACCACGATCCGGTGCTGGGCGGCGAGCTCGATGACCGACCCGGGCACCGGGAGCACCCACCGGGGGTCGACCACGGTGGAGGACACCCCGTGGGCCTCCAGCCGGTCGGCGACGTCGAGGGACAGCCCGCTCATGGCGCCCACGGAGACGATCAGGACGTCGCGGCGGGCCCCCTCGGTGCCGCTCTCCCCGCCGCGGCGGGCGAGGACGTCCACGCCGTCGCGGAGCCGCTCGACCGCCGGGACGGGCGTGCCCACGGACCCCTTGGGGTAGCGGATGACCGTGGGGGCGTCGCCGACGGCCACCGCCTCGCGCAGCTCCTCGACCAGGGTGGGCTCGTCCCGTGGGGCGGCGAGGTGCAGCCCGGGGACGATCTGGAGCAGCGCCAGGTCCCACATGCCGTGGTGGCTCGGCCCGTCCGGTCCGGTGACCCCGGCCCGGTCCAGGACCAGGGTCACCCCGGCCCGGTGCAGGGCCACGTCCATGAGCAGCTGGTCGAAGCCGCGGTTGAGGAACGTGGCGTACAGGGCGACCACGGGGTGGAGCCCGCCGTAGGCCATGCCCGCGGCCATCGCCACGGCGTGCTGCTCGGCGATGCCCACGTCCACCACGCGGTCGGGGTGGGCGGCCTGCATCTTCTGCAGCCCCACCGGGATGAGCATGGCCCCGGTGATGCCGACGACGTCCTCGCGCTCGTCGGCGATCCGGGCGATCTCGTCCCGGAACACGGCCGTCCAGCTGCGCTCGGAGCTCGTCGCGGTGGAGCGTCCCGTCACGGGGTCGATGACGCCCACGGCGTGGAACTGGTCGTCCTCGTGGGCGATCGCGGGCGCGTACCCGTGGCCCTTCTCCGTGATGGCGTGCACGATCACGGGCCCGCCGTAGTTCTTGGCGTTGCTCAGCGCCTGCTCGACCGCCTCGAGGTCGTGGCCGTCCACCGGGCCCAGGTACTTCATGCCGAGGTCCTCGAAGATCCCTTGCGGGACCACGACGTCCTTCAGGCCCTGCTTCATGCCGTGCAGGCCCCGGTAGAGCATCTCCCCCACCGGCCCGGAGTGCTTCAGCAGGTTCTTCACCGACTCGAGGGTCTGCTCGTAGCGCCGGTCCGTGCGCACCGCGTCCACGCCCTGCTGCACGCTCGCCTGCAGCTCGGCCAGGTGGTTGGCGAACCCGCCCACCGTGGGGGCGTAGGAGCGGCCGTTGTCGTTGACCACGATCACGACCTTGCGGTCGCGGTCGGAGGCGATGTTGTTGACGGCCTCCCACGCCATGCCGCCGGTCAGCGCGCCGTCCCCGACGAGCACCACGGTGTGCCGGTCGGACTGCCCCGTCATGGCGTAGCCGCGGGAGATCCCGTCCGCCCAGGACAGGGACGACGACGCGTGCGAGGACTCGACGATGTCGTGCACCGACTCCGCCCGGTCCGGGTAGCCGGCGAGGCCTCCCTCCTGGCGCAGCGTGCGGAAGTCCTGGCGTCCCGTGAGCAGCTTGTGCACGTAGGACTGGTGCCCGGTGTCGAAGACCACGGAGTCCTTGGGCGAGTCGAAGACGCGGTGGACAGCCATGGTCAGCTCCACGACCCCCAGGTTCGGCCCCAGGTGGCCCCCGGTCGCGGAGACGTGGGTGACGAGGAAGTCACGGATCTCGGCGGCCAGCTCGGTCAGCTCCGCGCGGGTCAGCCCCGCGAGGTCCTCGGGCCCGGACACCCGTTCCAGCACGCTCATGCTTCCTCCCGCACTTCTCGGCGTCGTGGTCGGCCGCTCCGGGGTCGCCGGGGCGGCGCGTTCCCCCGATCCTACTCGCTCGCCCCGACACCCCCGGGCAGCACGAGGGGCCCGGTCCGTCGCCGGACCGGGCCCCTCGTGCGTCCTGGATCAGGACCGGGCGACCGCTCGCCCGTGCTTCCCCGGGGCGCCGGAGCGCGCCCGGGGAGCTACTTGGCGATCTGCCGCAGCACGTACTGCAGGATCCCGCCGTTGCGGTAGTAGTCCGCCTCGCCCGGCGTGTCGATGCGCAGGACCGCGTCGAACTCGACCGTGGAGCCGTCCTCCTTCGTGGCGGTGACCTTCAGCGTCTTGGGGGTGGTGCCCTCGTTGAGCGCGGTCACCCCCTCGATGGCGAAGGTCTCGGTGCCGTCGAGGCCGAGGGAGTCGGCGGACTCCCCGGCCGGGAACTGCAGCGGCAGCACGCCCATGCCGATGAGGTTCGAGCGGTGGATGCGCTCGTAGCTCTGGGCGATGACGGCCTTGACGCCCAGCAGCGAGGTGCCCTTGGCGGCCCAGTCGCGCGAGGACCCGGAGCCGTACTCCTTGCCGCCCAGCACGACCAGCGGGACGCCGGCCTGCTGGTAGTTCATCGCGGCGTCGTACACGGCGGCCTGGGGGCCGCCCTCCTGGGTGAAGTCGCGGGTGAAGCCGCCCTCCACGCCGTCCAGCAGCTGGTTCTTGATCCGGATGTTGGCGAAGGTGCCGCGGATCATGACCTCGTGGTTGCCGCGCCGGGAGCCGTAGGAGTTGAAGTCCTTGCGCTCCACGCCGTTGGCGATGAGGTACTGGCCGGCCGGGGTGTCGGACTTGAAGGAGCCCGCCGGGGAGATGTGGTCGGTGGTGACCGAGTCGCCCAGCTTCAGCAGCACCCGCGCGCCGGAGATGTCCTCGACCGGGGTCGTCTCCATCGTCATGCCCTCGAAGTACGGGGGCTTGCGCACGTAGGTGGACTGCGGGTTCCACTCGAAGGTCTTGCCGGTGGGGGTGTCCAGGTTCTGCCAGCGCTCGTCACCGTCGAAGATGGTGCCGTACTCGCGGGTGAACATCTCCGTGTCGATGGACGCGTCGATGATCTTCTGCACCTCGGCCGGCTCCGGCCAGATGTCCTTGAGGTAGACGTCGTTGCCGTCCGCGTCCTGGCCCAGGGGCTCGCTCTCGAAGTCGAAGTCCATGTTGCCGGCCAGGGCGTAGGCGATGACCAGCGGCGGGGACGCCAGGTAGTTCATCTTCACGTCCGGGTTGATCCGGCCCTCGAAGTTGCGGTTGCCGGAGAGCACCGAGGTCACGGCCAGGTCGTTGTCCTGGATGGCCTGGGAGATCTCCTCCTCCAGCGGACCCGAGTTGCCGATGCAGGTGGTGCAGCCGTAGCCCACGATGTAGAAGCCGAGCTCCTCCAGCGCCGGCACCAGACCGGACTTCTCGTAGTAGTCGGTGACGACCTTGGAGCCCGGTGCGATCGAGGTCTTGACCCACGGCTTCGCCTTCAGGCCCTTCTCGACGGCGTTGCGGGCCAGCACCGCCGCGGCCATCATGACCGAGGGGTTGGAGGTGTTGGTGCACGAGGTGATCGAGGCGATCGACACCGCGCCGTGGTCGAGCTCGAACTCCCGACCGTCGGGCATGGACACGGGGACCTGCTTGGTCGGCCGGCCGTTCTCGGCGTACGCGTGGTGCTCGCGCGGGCGGTCGGCCTCGGTCTGCTGGTCGCCCGGGCTGTAGGCCGGGGCGTCGGAGGCCGGGAACGACTGGGCGGAGGCGTCGTCGGCGGAGTTGCCGGCGGTGACGTCCTCGTCCACGTGGGTGGCGTAGTTCTTGATGTCCTCGTGGAACTGCGCCTTCGCGTCGGTGAGCGAGATGCGGTCCTGGGGGCGCTTGGGCCCGGAAATCGAGGGGACCACGGTGGAGAGGTCCAGCTCGAGGTACTCCGAGAAGGTGATCTCCTCGGCCGGGTCGTGCCACATCCCCTGTTCCTTCACGTACGCCTCGACGAGCGCGACCTGCTCGTCGGAGCGCCCGGTCAGGCGCAGGTAGTCCAGGGTGACGTCGTCGATCGGGAAGATCGCGGCGGTCGAGCCGAACTCGGGGCTCATGTTGCCGATCGTCGCGCGGTTGGCCAGGGGCACCGCGCCCACGCCCTCGCCGTAGAACTCGACGAACTTGCCGACCACGCCGTGCTCGCGGAGCATCTCCGTGATGGTGAGCACCACGTCGGTGGCCGTGGCGCCCGCCGGGATCTCGCCGGTGAGCTTGAAGCCGACCACGCGCGGGATGAGCATCGAGATGGGCTGGCCGAGCATCGCGGCCTCGGCCTCGATGCCGCCCACGCCCCAGCCGAGCACGCCCAGGCCGTTCTCCATGGTCGTGTGCGAGTCGGTGCCCACGCAGGTGTCCGGGTAGGCGCGCAGGACGCCGTCGACCTCGCGGGTCATGACGACGCGGGCCAGGTTCTCGATGTTGACCTGGTGGACGATGCCCATGCCCGGGGGCACGACCTTGAAGTCGTCGAAGGCGGTCTGGCCCCAGCGCAGGAACTGGTACCGCTCGCCGTTGCGCTGGTACTCGATGTCCATGTTGCGCTCGATCGACTCCGGGCTGCCGAACGAGTCGATCTGCACGGAGTGGTCGATGACGAGCTCGGCGGGCGCGAGCGGGTTCACCCGGGCGGGGTCGCCGCCGAGGTCCGCGACGGCCTCGCGCATCGTGGCGAGGTCGACGATGCAGGGCACGCCGGTGAAGTCCTGCATGATGACACGGCCCGGGGTGAACTGGATCTCGATGCTGGGCTCGGCCTCCGGGTCCCAGCCGGCCAGGGCCTCGATGTGCTCGGAGGTGATGTTGGCGCCGTCCTCGGTGCGCAACAGGTTCTCGAGCAGAACCTTGAGGCTGTACGGGAGCTTCTGCGCCCCCTCCAGCGTGTTCAGTCGGAAAATCTCGTATTCGGTGCCGTCGACGTCGAGAACGCCCTTGGCTCCGAAGCTGTCCACCGTGCTCATATGCGTGGAACTCCTCTCGCCACCGTCATGGAAACGCCCGCGGGAGGATCCCGGCGAAGTGCCGGGCGTTCTCCCGTGAACAGTCACCTGTCAGTGTAGCCCGATCGGGCGCGGTGGCTCCCGAGCGGCCGTCGGCCCGACGACACAACCGGGCGCGGGTCAGGGCTCCAGGACCGCCAGGGTCTCGACGTGGTGGGTGTTGGGGTACATGTCGAAGGCCCGCACCGACCGCACCCGCCACCCGGCCCGGCGGAACCGGCCGAGGTCCCGCGCCAGGGTGGCCGGGTCGCAGGCGAGGTAGGCGATCCGGCGCGGGGCCAGGGCCACGAGCTGGTCCACCACGACCCGCCCGGCGCCGGCCCGGGGCGGGTCCAGGACCACGACGTCCGGCCGGTCCGCCGCCCGGGCCCGTCCCGGGGACCTCCGCCTGCGGGGCGCGGCGGTGCCCGGCCAGAGCCGGGCCGCGACCTTGTCGACGCTGCCGCGCTCCACCCGGACCTGCGGGCGGTCCGTGAAGGTGCGCCGCGCGTCGGCGCTGGTGACGGGCGACCCCTCGACGGCGAGCACGGACCCGGCGGGGCCGACCGCGTCGGCGAGCGCGGCCGTGAACAGGCCCGCGCCGGCGTAGAGGTCGAGGGCGTGCTCCCCCGGGCGGGCCCCGACCGCGGCAGGCACCGCCTCGAGCAGCAGGCCGGGGGCGCTGCGGTGGATCTGCCAGAAGCCCTCGGCCGAGACCTCCCAGCGGTGGGCGCCGGCGTGCTCGACGACGGCGGGCCGCCCCGACCACGTCTCGAGCTCGCGCGAGTCCTCGGCGCGGGCGGTGACGGAGACCTCCCGGCCGGCGGCGAGGCGGTCCAGCTCCCGGCGCAGCCGCTGCCGGTCGGCGCCGGCGGCCAGGGCCAGGTGGACCAGCGGCGTCCCGCCGCCGGCCGGGGCCGCGACGTCCACGCGCACCGCGCCCCGCAGGTCCAGCGCGGAGAGCCTCAGCTCGTCGATGGCCGGGACGACGAGCGGGAAGCTCTCGACCGGGACGACGGCGGCATCGCGGTGGGGGTGCATCCCGATCCGCCCGGCGGCGTCCACGGCGAAGTGGGCCCGGGTCCGCCAGCCCAGGCCCAGGGGGTCCTCCCCGGGCATGGCCTCGACCTCCACCACGGTCTCGAGACCCGCCAGGCGGGAGAGCTGCTCGGCGACCACGGCGGCCTTCAGCCGGCGCTGGGCCGGGAGCTCGGCGTGGCCGAACTCCGCCCCGCCCACGGGCGGCTCGCCGCGCCGCCAGGTCAGGAGGGCGTCGGCCGGCGCCCAGACGTGCCGATCGCGGCGGCCGGGGTCGGCTTCCAGGACCGCCACCACGTCGCCGCGCCAGAAGCGCGCCTCGGCGCCGGCCTCCGTGAGCCGGACGCGGACCAGCTCCCCGGGCAGGCCGTGGCGGACGAACACCACCCGGCCCTCGCCGGTGCGGGCCACGGTGTGGCCGCCGTGGGCGATCGGGCCGAGGCGCAGCTCGAGCTCGTCGTGCTCGTCGGGAGTGGCCGGGGGGTGCGGGGAGGTCACGGGCGGGCGGCTCTCTGCTGGGGGGCGGGGGCGGACTCGGGGCCGACGTCCTGGCCGGCGGCCGAGGACAGGTGCCAGGGCACGGAGGCCGTCATGACCCCGCGCTCCTGGTGCAGGCGGGCGCGCAGCGGGCGGATCGCCTGGTTGTGCAGCAGCCGCTCCCAGCGGTGGCGCACCACGTACTCGGGCAGGTAGACCACGACCAGGTCCCGCGGGGACTTCCGGCGGACCCCGCGCACGTGGTCGACCACGGGGCCGATGGTGTCCCGGTAGGGGGCGTCGAGCACGGTGACGGGCACCGGAATCTCGAGCCGCTGCCACTCGTCGAGGATCCGCCGGGTGGCAGCGGCGTTGGTGTCCACCACCACCGCCTCGAGGGTCGAGGGCCGGGAGGCCCGGGCGTAGGCGAGGGCGCGCATGAGGGGCTTGCGCACGGAGGAGACGTAGATGATGGCGTGCACCCGGGAGGGCAGGGCCCGCACCGGGGAGTCGGGCTGCAGGGCGAGCTCGGCGTCCACGGCGTCGTAGTGCCGGCGGACGCCGGCCATCACGGCGCTGAGCAGCACGATGGCCACCAGGGTGATCCACGCCCCCTGGGTCAGCTTGGTCACGACCACGACCACGAGCACGGCCGCGCACAGCACGAAGGCGACCAGCGCCACCGCCCGGCGGCCGAACAGCTCCCGGCGCACCCCGGGGTGGGGCCGCATCCGCCGGACCCGCCCCCAGTGCCGGACCATGCCCGCCTGGGTGAGGGTGAAGGAGACGAACACGCCCACGATGTAGAGCTGGATGAGGCTGTTGACGTTGGCCCCGAACGCGACGATGAGGACCACGGCCACGAGCAGCAGCAGCAGGATGCCGTTGGTGAAGGCGAACCGGTCCCCGCGCGCCTGCAGCTGCCGCGGCAGGAAGGCGTCGCGCGCCAGCCGGGAGGCCAGCGTGGGGAACCCGGAGAAGGCCGTGTTCGCGGCGAGGACCAGCACCCCGACGGTCGCGGCCACGAGCACGTAGAACCACAGGGAGTCGGTGCCGAAGACGGTCTTGGCGAGCTGGCCCAGGACCGGGTCCTGGAAGAAGTCCGGGGCGGGGAGCCGGCCGTCGACCAGCAGCTGCTCCTCGGGGTTGCCCACGACGACGACGTCCGTGCGGTCCGCGAGGTACATGACCCCGGCGAGCAGGGCCGCCGAGAGCGCGCCCAGCAGGCCGAGGGTGGCCGCCGCGTTGGCGGCGCGCGGCTTGCGGAAGTAGGGCACGGAGTTGGTGATGGTCTCCACGCCGGTCAGCGCCACGGCCCCGGAGGAGAAGGCCCGGAGCACCAGCAGCGCCCCCGCCAGGCCGGTCAGCCCGGCGTCGAAGCCGGCGGCGGGAAGGACCTCCCGGTCCGCGCTCGGGGCCTGCCCCAGGGAGCCGGTGAGGTCCTGGCCCACGCCCACGAGCAGCAGCGCGGCGAGCACGGCCAGGAAGAAGTAGGTGGGCACCGCGGCGGCCCGGCCGATGAACGCCAGTCCGCGCAGGTTGAGCAGCCCGACGAGCAGCACCCCCACCACCGCGAGCTCCACCCGCCGGTCGGCCAGGCCGGGCAGGGCCGCCGTGACGTACTGCGCGGCGGTGGCCATGGACACCGCCACGACCAGCGTGTAGTCGGCCATCAGGGCCGCCCCGACCCCCACGCCGGCGGTGCGCCCGAGGTTCTTGGAGACGATCTCGTAGTCGCCGCCGCCGGAGGGGTAGGCGCGCACGTTCTGCCGGTAGGCGGCGATGACCACGGCGAGCACCACGAGCACGGCCAGGCCCACCCACGGGGAGATCGCGACCGCCGTGGTCCCCGCCAGGGCGAGCGTGAGGATGATCTCGTCCGGCGCGTAGGCCACCGAGGACAGCGCGTCCGCCGAGAAGACCGGCAGCGCCGTGCGCTTGGGCAGCACGGCGTCGTGGAACCGCTCGTTGTGGATGGGCTTGCCGACGAGTGCGCGGCGCAGCGCCCGGGGAATGCTCTGCACGGCTCCCCACGGTAGTCCGTCCGGCACCGATTGTCCGCCGGGACGGGCGTGAGGTGCGCCGCCCCGCGTGGCCTAGGCTGAGGACATGGCGCATTTCGTGATCATGGGAGTGGGGCGCGTCGGCGTGATGGTCGCGCACACCCTGGAGGACTCCGGGCACACCGTGGCGGTGATCGACCAGGACGACCGGGCCTTCCGCCGGCTGCGCAAGTCCTTCGAGGGCAAGAAGGTCACCGGGCTGGGCTTCGACCGCGAGGTGCTGCGCCGGGCCGGGATCGAGGAGGCCTACGCGTTCGCGGCCGTCTCCAGCGGGGACAACTCCAACATCATCGCCGCGCGGGTCGCGCGCGAGACCTTCAAGGTCCGCCACGTGGTCGCCCGCATCTACGACCCCTCCCGCGCGGAGTTCTACCAGCGCCTGGGCATCCCCACGGTCGCCGCCGTGCGCTGGAGCGCGGACCAGGCGCTGCGCCGGATCCTGCCCGAGCAGTCGATCACCGCCGACTTCCGGGAGGCTCGGGCCGGCTGCAGCTGGGCGAGCTGTCCCTCGACGACTCGTGGTCGGGCCTGCACCTGGAGGCGATCGAGGAGGCCGCCGGCGTGCGCGTGGCCTTCGTGACCCGCTTCGGGGAGGGCGTCCTGCCCGGCCCGGACACCAGCTACCAGCAGGGGGACGTGGTGCACGCGATGATGCGCACGGGCGAGGTGGAGGCGATCTCTCGCATCCTCTCCCGCCCGCCGGACCCGGACGTCCTGGACTTCGCCAACTCCCTGCGCCGCGACGCCGAGGACGCGTCCGGCGCCGACCGCACCTACCCGGGAGGCAACTGATGCGCGTGGTCGTCGTGGGCGCGGGCGCCGTGGGGGCCTCGATCGCCCGGGAGCTGCTCTCCCACCACCACGAGGTGGTGATCTTCGACGAGAAGCCCGAGGTGATCGGGCGCTCCGACCTGCGCGGGGCCCAGTGGATCATCGGCGACGCCTGCGAGCTGTCCACGCTGCGGGAGGGCGGCCTGGAGCAGACCGACGTCGTCGTCGCCGCCACGGGCGACGACAAGGCGAACCTGGTGGTCTCCCTGCTGGCGCGCAGCGAGTTCGGCGTGCCCCGCACGGTGGGGCGGGTGAACAACCCCAAGAACGAGTGGCTCTTCGACGACGCCTGGGGCGTGGACGTGGCCGTGTCCACGCCGCGGCTGATGACGGCGCTCGTCGAGGAGGCCGTGGAGGTGGGCGACGTGGTGCGGCTGCTGACCCTGCAGACGGGCGGGGCGACCCTCTCCGCCTACACCGTCCCGCACGAGCACCCGGTCATCGCCTCGATGGTCTCCCAGGTGCCGTGGCCCCCGGACGTCACGCTCGTGGCGATCCTGCGCGACGGCGTGCCCATCACGCCCTCCGGCGACGACGTGCTGGAGGGCGCCGACCAGCTCTTCTTCGTCTCCACCGCCGAGGGCGAGGGGCAGCTGCGCGCGATGTTCACGACCGCCGACCAGCACGAGCCGCTCGAGGGCTGAGCCCGGCCGGGCGGCTCAGCCGGCCCTGTCCCCCTCGGCTCCGTCCTGCTCGGCGCCGTCCTACTGGGTGACGTCCTGCTCGGTGCCGTCCTGCTCGGCGGCGATCTGCTCCGGCGGCCGGGAGACCAGCCACGCCAGCCACAGCGTCAGCGCGTACAGGGGCACGCCCATGACCAGCCGGGCCACGCCCAGCCCGGTGAGGTTCTCCGCGAAGTACAGCGGCACCTGCACCAGGAGCCGGGCCGCGAACATGGCCATGAGCATCACCGTGGCCACCCGGTACGCGCGCCGGCGCACCGGGACGTCGCGCCACTGGGTGCCCTCCCCGCGGATGTAGCCGTAGAACACCCCGAGCAGCGGCCAGCCGGCGAGCAGCGAGATCCCCAGGCCCACGAAGGAGACCGTGTTGATCCAGAACCCGGGGACGTAGTAGTCCAGGGCCTCGCCGGTGGCGCGGGCGAACAGCGCGCACACGCCCACGCCCACCACACCGGAGACCGCCTGGACCAGACTCTGCCGCTGGGCCAGGCGCAGCACCGTGAACGCGGCCGCGGTCCCGAGGGACGCCAGCAGGGCCACCCCCAGGGTGTTGCCCACCAGGAGCACGGCCAGGAACACGAAGCCCGGCAGGATCGTCTCGGCCAGGCCCCGCCAGCCCCCGACGGCGTGCAGCACGTCGAGCTGGCCGTTGTCCTTGCGCCGCATGCCGGAGCGGGCCGCGTAGGCGGCCATCGAGTCCTCCATCCCGGCGCGGCGCGGGGCGGGGCCCGCCGTCTCGTCCGGCTCCCCGGGACGTGTCATCCGTCGACCTGCCACATGTGCTGTTCCGTCCTATCTGCTGACCTGCTTGGCGATGATCTCGTAGCGCGGGTTGAACATGGTGGGGCGGCCGTCGCGGAAGCTCACGACCCCCACACAGCGCAGCCGCGTCCCGGCGGTCACGCCCGGCACGCTGCGCTGGCCCTGCCACACGAGCAGCAGCGCCCGGGGCTCGGGGGCGTCGGGATCCCGGTCGCACTCCGGCACGAGCAGCGCCGTGTAGTTCTGCACCCCGGTCACCGGGGGCACCGTCACCTCGACCACCTGGCCGGTGGCCATCACCCGGTGCCGGCCGCCGGCGGCCGCCGGGTCGAGGTCCCCGGCGCACACGGGAGCCTCGGTGACCACGTCGATCGCTCCCGTCGCCGATCCCGCCCGCGGTGAGCCGATGTGCGCGTGTGCCACGGCTCAGCCGATCTCGGTGATCTCGGGGCCGCGCCGCGGCGGGGCCACGGGCCCGGCCTCCGGCCGCGGGGCCGGCGCCCGGACGGAGCCTTCCGGCACGGTGAGCGGGAGCAGCTCCCGCGGGGGCATGGGACGGTCGCCGCGCACCACGACGAGCTCGCGGACGACCTCCTCGAGGGCGGCGGACTCGGCTGCCACCGCGGCGGTGCCCGTGAACACCGCGCGCACGAACCAGCGGGGACCGTCGATGCCGACGAAGCGCGCGAGGCGGAAGCCCCGGGTCCCGTCCGAGGCGGTGGCCGGGAAGCGAGTGAGCACCTGGAGCCCGAAGGGCCCCTCCTCCACCGTGGGCTCCCCGTTGCCCTCGCGCAGGGACTGGACGAGCTCGCGGCGGACCTCGTCCCACAGCCCCTCGGAGCGGGGCGCGGCGAACGCCTGGACCTGCACCGAGCCGCCGGCGAGGTCGAGCGCCACCGCGCGCGGACGCTGGGTGCGTTCGTCGACCTCCAGGCGCACCCCCAGGCCCTGCCGGGGCCGCACGAGCAGCGCGCCCAGGTCGAGGTAGCCGTCCCGGTCCTCGAGCTGGGCCACGTCCAGCGGGCCCTGCGGCTCCCGGGGCGGCGCCGGCTGCTCCTCCGGGGCGTCCTGCGGCTGCTCCGGGACGTCCTGCGCCGCCGGCTTGTTCTTCTTGCGACCGAACATGTTCTCGTTCTCCTCCGCCGGCACGCGTGCCGGCTCGTGGCGTCAGCTCTCGGGTCAGCTCGTGGTCAGGCGGTGCCGCTGGAGCCGAAGCCCGTTCCGCCGCGCTCGGACACCGGCAGGACGTCGACGACCTCGAAGACGGCCTGCTCCACGCGCTGCACCACGAGCTGGGCGATGCGGTCCCCGCGGCTGACCCGGAAGGGCTCGTCCCGGTCCGTGTTGAGCAGCGTCACCATGATCTCCCCCCGGTAGCCGGCGTCCACCGTCCCGGGGGCGTTGACCACCGTGATGCCGTGGCGGGCGGCGAGGCCCGAGCGCGGGTGGACGAACCCGGCGTAGCCCTCGGGCAGCGCGATGGCCACGCCCGTGGGCACCAGGGCGCGCTCACCGGGGCCGAGGGTCAGGTCCGCGCGGGAGCGCAGGTCCGCGCCGGCGTCGCCGGACTTCGCGTACACGGGCAGGGGGAGGTCCGGGTCGATCGCCTGCAGCGCGATGCTGAGCGGGCGCCCGGGGCCCGGGGAAGGCCGGTGGCCTGTCGACTGGTCGTTCACAGTGCCCCACTCTAACGCGCCGGACCACGCCCGCGGTCGTGAGAACCTTGTCCCATGTCCCACCCTGCTTCCTCCAGCGAGTCCCCGTCCGACGACCCCCGCGGCGCCCGACCGTCCCCGGCCGGCGACCCCGGGACCCGGGTCCTCTACGAGGAGAAGCTCACCGCCGCGTGGTGGATGTGGCTCCTCGTGCTCTTCACCGGACTGGTCGTCCTCGTGGCGCTCGCGCCCATCAACCTCTGGGTGGCCGGGCTCGCCGCCCTCGGAGCCGCGGGGGGCGCCGCCGCGGCGCTGCTCGCCTCCACCAGCTCCATCGTGATCACCGACGAGTCGCTGCAGGTCGGCCGGGCCCGGATCGAGCGGCGCTTCGTCGGCACCGCCGAGGCCTTCCGCGGTGACGAGGTGCGCCGCGTGCGCGGCCCCGAGCTCGACGGCCGCGCGTTCATGAACTTCCGGGCGTCCGTGGGCCCCGTGGTGCGGATCCGCATCACCGATCCCGTGGACCCGACCCCGTACTGGCTGACGTCGACGCGGCACCCGGAGCGGATCGTGGAGGTCCTGTCCCAGCCGGTGTGAGCCCCGGACCCGGACGGAGGAACCCCGCCGCGACACGCGTCGCGGCGGGGTTCCTCCGGTGCCGGGGCGGTCCGGCGGGTGCGGTGCTCAGCCCACGCACTCGATGCAGTACTTGACGCCGTTCTTCTCCTCGGCGACCTGGGACCGGTGGCGCACCAGGAAGCACGAGCCGCAGGTGAACTCGTCCTCCTGGGCCGGCAGCACCACCACGGAGAGCTCCTCGTTGGAGAGGTCCGCGCCGGGCAGCTCGAAGCTCTCGGCCGCCGCCGCCTCGTCCTCGTCGACGCTGCCCGACTGCGGGTCGCTGCGGCGCGTCTGCAGCTCCTCGATCGAGTCCTCCTTGAGCTCGTCGTCCTGCTTGCGCGGCGCGTCGTAATCAGTGGCCATAGTCGGTCTTCGCTCCAAGATGGGTCCAGGACGAGCTCTCGGGCGGCTGCCGCGCCGCCCACCGGGCTCTGTATCGCGTAGATTGTTCACCATGTGAGGGCAAAAATCCAACCGTGCTCCCGCCCGCGAACACGCGGTCCGAGGGGTTCGCGGGCGGCGTCCGGCGACCCCCGTGCGGCGGCCAGTAGGATTGGGGCGCAGGGTCGCACCGGCACCACGCCCGCGGCCACCGGCCCCGCCGCGCAGTCCCCGCTCGACGACCGCGAGCGCACCCGAGAACCACCCGGAGGAATGACAGCATGGAGCAGTTGCGCCTGGCAGGTGTGCACGACGACGGTGAGCACCTGGTCGTCGAGGACGAGACGGGCACCCGCCGCCTGCTGCGGATCGACCAGGAGCTGCGCCTGGCCGTCCAGCGCGCCCGGCGCCTCGCCGGCGCCCGCCCCCGGGGCACGGGCCAGTTCGGTCCGCGCGAGATCCAGGCCCGGTTCCGCGCCGGGGCCACCGTCGAGGAGATCGTGGCCGAGAGCGGCTGGGAGGCCGCGCGCGTCCGCCGCTACGAGTGGCCGATCCTCGCCGAGCGCGCCCACATCGCCGCCGAGGCGCAGAAGGTCGAGATCGAGGACCGCTCCGCGCACCGGGGCTACCACTCCGTCTTCGAGGGCGAGCCGCTGACCCTGGGCCGGGCCGTGGCCCACCGGGCCGGTGACCTCGGCGTGGACCCCTCCTCGCTCGAGTGGGACTCCTGGCAGCGCGAGGACCACCTGTGGACCGTGGTCGCCCGGTTCTCCGTGGCCGACGCCGGGTCCGCCCCCACCCAGGACGAGCCCCAGGCCGAGTGGCTCTACAACCCGGCGAACCAGAGCGTGCGCCCGGCCAGTTCCTGGGCCGAGGCCCTCACCGAGACGGGCACCCCGGACACGCCGCTCGGCGCCGGCCTCGGCGTCCTGGACGGCGGGCTCGACCCGGAGCTCACGCAGCTGCGCCGCTCCGCCGTGGAGGCCGACGACCTGCTCGACGTCCTGCAGGCCCGGCGCGGTCAGCGCATCGGCGAGGACGTGGAGGGCGACGACGCCCTGGCCGAGCTGCTGGGACGGGGCATGGGCCACGTCGAGCGGCGTCCCCGACCGCTGGCCGCGCCGGAGGACGCCCCGGTGTTCGACCGGCCCTTCCAGCCCGCCACCCGCTTCCCCGACGCCGCCCCGGCCGCACCGGGCACGACCCCGCAGGCGCGGCACCGCAGAATGCGTCCCAGGACCGCGGCGCGCCCGAGGACGGTCCCGGCACGGCACCGTCCCACCCCGAGGGCAGCACCGCCCCCCGCGCCGCGGGGCAGGATGCCGCGGGGCAGGAGCCCGTCGTCCAGGACGCGTCCCCGCAGAACGCCCCCGAGCAGGACACCCCTGATCAGGACGTGACCGAGCAGGACGTCACCGAGCAGGTTGCCGCCGCCCAGGACCCGTCGGAGCCGGGGCGCCCGGCGCAGGAGGTGCCGGGCCCGATCGCCGCGCTCCGGCCGGTGGCCCCGGCCCCGGAGTCGCCGGCCGACCGCCCCGCGTCCGGCCGTGCCGAGGACGCCGTCGGCGCGGGCTCCGAGCGCCCCGACGCCCGGGACGAGTCCGGGCCGGCGGGCGCGGACACCGGTCCGGCCGACGGCGAGGGCGCCGCGCCCGAGCGGCCCCGGCCGCGCAACCGGACCGCGAAGGCCCGCCGCTCGGCGCGCTCCTCCGTGCCCAGCTGGGACGAGATCGTCTTCGGCAGCTCCTCCGACTGAGCTCCCGGCCCCGGCGCGCGCCGGCCTCCGGCGCACCGGGACGGCCACGGGATAGAGTGCACGCAACAGGGGCCGGTCCGCGCCGCGCCCCCGGGTCCGCGCGCTCCCCCGTCCTGCGCGCGGCCCGGACGCACGGAACCACGTCAGGGGTCAGCAGGTCATGGGCAATTCGATCGAGGACGATCTGTTCGGTGAGGACGAGCGCGACGGCGTCGCCGGGGCGCCGGACGGCTCCGCCGACCGGACCGGGAGCGAGTCGCCGGCCGAGCTGGTCCACGGCTCCGGGCCCGGCCGGGTGGTGGCGGGGCTCGTGCTCGGCGCGGTGGTGCTCGTGGTGCTGGCCGGCGTCGGCGCCCTCTATCTCGGCGGGGTGGGTCGCGACCTGTTCGGGGCCGGCCGGGAGGCGCAGTTCGTCCCGGCTCCCTCCGTGAGCCGCACCGCCACCGCCACGCCCACACCGTCCCGCACGCCCTCTCCGAAGCCCACCCGGTCGCCGTCCCGGACCGCTGCGCCCAGCCCGTCCGCGGAACCGGAGCCCGTCGCCCCCGGCCGGGAGGCGCAGTTCGTCCCGGCTCCCTCCGTGAGCCGCACCGCCACCGCCACGCCCACACCGTCCCGCACG